>QHXA01000087.1:0-525 GCA_003222755.1 Acidobacteriota bacterium | reverse complement strand
GGAAAGCGTCTTCCAATCTCCGTTCGGATTTGCGCAATACAGCATTTCCAGCACAGGCTCTCTGGTGTATGTCTCCGGAAGAGCAGGGGCAATTCAAAGGAAAATGGTGTGGGTCACTCGGAACGGGATGGAGCAGCCGTTGCCAGCGCCACCATTAGCGTACGGCTACCCACGCATCTCTCCCGATGGCCGGCGCGTTGCCGTCGAGCTCGACAACCAAATCTGGTTGTACGATCTGTCCAGGGACACGCTGACGCGGTTCACTTTTGAAGGAACCGCGAACCAGAGCCCGGGCTGGACGCCGGACGGTAAGCGGATCGCGTTTCGTTCGAATAAAGAAGGTCCGAACAACCTCTTCTGGCAACTGGCCGACGGCAGCGGCGGGTTGGAGCGGCTGGCCACGAGTGAGCGTACCCAAAATCTGACCTCGTGGTCCGGAGATGGGCAACTCCTCGCGTTCTTCGAGAACGCGGGCGTCACGCAGCGCGATATTTGGGTGCTGCGGATGAGCGACCGAAAGGCGGA
>QHXA01000858.1:3910-4744 GCA_003222755.1 Acidobacteriota bacterium | reverse complement strand
CCGCTACCCAATTTCATGCTTCACTTCGACCACGCCCCGGGCCCCGGCCGGCCCGATCTCAATGACAAGTTCGAAATTGCTGGTGCGGCCTACCGGCTGCGGCGCTCGGCGTGTTTTCAAAAGAGCGATGGCGCTCTGGGCTGCACCAGTTGTCACAATCCTCATGATATTCCGCGCGGTGAACAAGCTGCCGTGCACTACATGACCGTGTGTCGTCAGTGCCACAGTGCCGCTTTCGACCACCTCGTGGCATCCGGGAAACACACGCGGGCCGGCGACTGTATCGGTTGCCATATGCCCAAGCGCCGTACGGATGATGTTGTTCATGTAGTGATGACCGACCATTACATCCAGCGGCGGAAGCCGGCGCGAGATCTGCTGGCGCCAATTAGCGAACGCCGCGAGACGGACCAGAACGCATACCGTGGCGAAGTTGTTTTGTATTACCCGCGGACGCTGCCGGACGGGCCGGAAAAGGACCTCTATCTCGCCCTAGCGCAGGTGAGCCAGCAGGCGAACCTGAGTAAAGGCATTCAGGATCTGGCCAACGCCATCGAGAAGTACCATCCCGGCCGCATGGAGTTTTATCTGCAACTCGCCGATGCGTGGAAGGACAGCGGCCAAATGGATAAGGCCCTTCCTCTTTATGAAGAGGCCGTGCGGCGCGAGCCAAAGTCGTTAATCGCGCTGCAAAGATTCGGATTCGCCTTGAGATCTTCAGGACAGCCTGTGCGCGCCGCCAAGATTCTCAAACGGGCATTAGCTGTGGACGCACGCGATGCGGCAAGCTGGCACCAATTGGGGTTGGTTTACCTGGACCAGGGCTCAAGGCTG
>QHXA01000858.1:2539-3834 GCA_003222755.1 Acidobacteriota bacterium | reverse complement strand
GGCGTTTCGAGAGGCAATTCGGATCCGTCCGGATTATGCGGAGGCCCACAGCAATCTGGCCAACGTGCTTGCCTCGGGCGGCCGTTTCGATGAGGCGCGCTATCACTTCGAGGTTGCGATTCGCCTGAAGCCCGACTTTGCCGCCGCTCGGTTCAACTATGGAGTTGCTCTGGCGAAGATGAATCGCTTGGACGAGGCGAAACGCGAGATCGAATCGGCATTGAGATATGACCCGAATTTTCGCGAGGCCCGCGAAGCGCTTCAGATCCTGCAGCAATCAAGGTCGACGCGTTAACACCGCGGCTATCTTGATTGACATCGACTATCGGTACCAATACACTCCTCCGCAAAATACCTCTCGGACAATGTAGTCGGTTTCAGAGGTGAAGCTCCATTCGAAGGGGGATGGTCATGCGCTCACTACGAGTTCTGTTTTGCCTGTTTCTAATTTCTCTCTCTGCCTTCGCCCAAAGCGATCGCGGCACGATGACTGGTACCGTGTCGGACACGACAGGTGCGGTCATTCCAGGAGTAAGCATCGTCGCCACAAACGTAGAAACCAGCGCGCGGTATGAGACAACCAGCACCGAGACCGGCAACTACACGCTGGCGCAGTTGCCGTCTGGACTTTATCAGCTATCGGCGGAGTTGCCAGGGTTCAAGAGGTATGTCCGCCAGGGAATCAATGTGCTGGTGGCTCAGACATTGCGACTCGACGTGAAGCTCGACATCGGTTCCAACAACGAATCGATAACCGTTACCGAGAACGCACCGTTACTCAGGACTGAAAGCAGTGAAGTCGCCCACAATGTCAATGCGGAGTTCCTGAACAACGTTCCTATCTTGGGGATTGGAAGGCTCGCTTCGGGCGCCACCGGAATTCGCAGCGCCTACTCCGTGGCGAATGTCGTTCCGGGCGCTACCTGGTTACCGGATCAAACGATTCGCGTAAACGGAATGGAGGGCAACACCTCTGCGCTGCGGGTCGATGGCCAGGACGCCACTGCGACTATTAGCAATGGTTCAATCACGCAAACACAACAAAGCGTCGAAGCCATTCAGGAGGTTGCGGTCCAAACCAGCAACTTCGCGGCTGAATTCGGCCAGGCAGGCAGTGGCTTGTTTAACGTGACCATGAAGTCGGGGACCAACCAGTTCCATGGCAGCGTTTACGACTATTTCGTCAACGAAGCGCTGAACGCCGGCTGGCCATTTACGGATGATGGAAGCGGGCACCTATTGCGGAACCGCGAACGGCGGAACAATTGGGGCTTCAGTTTCGGTGGTCCGGTGAT
>QHXA01000858.1:1876-2441 GCA_003222755.1 Acidobacteriota bacterium | reverse complement strand
CGTATCGCAGGGGCGATTTCCGGGACGCGATTCCGCTCGTTAACGGCGCTCCCCGAGTCCTTGGAACTGATGGACTTCGCCGCCAGATCATAGAAAACACGATTTATGACCCCACCACCGAGCGGATCATCAACGGAGTCCGTTACCGGGATCCGTACCCGAACAACATTATTCCGCCCGAGAAACTCGATCCGGTGGCGTTGAAGGTCCAGGAGTATATTCCGCTGCCGAACAGACCCGGCTTGACCAATAACTACGTTCCGAATGACGTGAACCCGCGGATTTCGCAAATTCCTTCCTTCAAGATCGATCATTCGCTGAGCGCCCGGTTGAAGTTGTCCGGATATTGGTCTCGGACCCAAACCGATACTCCGAATAATACTTCCGGTCTGCCACAACCGATTTCGACTACCGTCGGCCAACATACCAAAGCAGACACCATTCGTATCAGCACCGACTACACGGTAACACCCACAACCCTGCTGCATCTAGGGGCCGGTTATCTGCACCTTCAGAGCGATCCCCAAGTGCCGCGTTTCGATAATGCCAAGATTGAATTCAAGGG
>QHXA01000858.1:0-1860 GCA_003222755.1 Acidobacteriota bacterium | reverse complement strand
CTACTTTTCTGTCTTGAGCTCGGCCCAGGGAGGCATGGCAAATTTTGGGCCGCCTTCGAACTTCCGCATAGAAAATTTGAAACCTACCGGGAACGTCGCTCTCACGTGGGTTCGGAACAACCACACGTACAAAGCCGGCAGCGAGTTGATCGTCAACGGATACCCTTCGTACAGCGAAACGTACTCTTCAGGGAACATGCTCTACAGTTCCAATCAGACAGGACTCCCTTCCCTTCAAGGCGTATCGCTTCCGGCCAGCGTGGGATTTAATTACGCCAGTTTTCTCATTGGGGCGCCCAATAGCGGCTATGACAGTGTTCCGGCCCGAATGCGAACGGGGAATCACTCCATTGCGTTTTTTGTCCAGGATAACTGGAAAGTGAATCGCAGGCTGACCCTCGACTACGGCCTACGCTATGATTTTCAAACTTACCTGAAAGAACATAGCGGCTACATGTTCAGTGTCAGCCCCACGGCGCCGAACCCGACAGCGGGCGGCCTTCCGGGCGGGATCATTTTCGAAGGATACGGAGGGGGAAAGTGTAACTGCGCTTTCGCGAAGAACTATCCATGGGCTTTTGGGCCACGGCTCGGTTTGGCCTACCAGATTACCCCCAAAACCGTACTACGGATTGGCGGGGGCATCATGTACAACAAAACGAACAATGATGCATCCAAAGCCAGTAATTTCGGCTCCACGAAACCGTTCAACGCTCCGGAGTACGGTAATCCTCCATTCACATTACGCGATGGTATGCCGTACAAGATTACTTTCCCGGACTTCGATCCGGGTCAGCAGCCCCTGCCCGGAACCATCGGCAATCCTACCAATATGGTGGATCCGCAGGCGGGCCGGCCAGCGAGAATATGGCAGTGGAGTATCGGGCTCCAACGGGAGATCCAACGGGATCTTGTGGTAGAAGCGGCCTACGTAGGGAACCGCGGAGTGTGGTGGGCCGCGCAGACGCTGAACCCATTCGCTTCCAATGCGATCCCGCCTTGGAAACTGGCGGCATTGGGCCTCAGCCTCGACAATCCGGACGACCGGCGACTCCTGACATCCCCGTTGAATTCCGCGTACGCTGCCCAGCGCGGCTTCAGCACTCCGCCTTACCCGGGTTTCCCTACGGGACTCACGGTGGCGCAAACGCTGCGGCCGTTCCCGGAGTATACCGGTATCGTTCAAACCTGGAATCCGTTGGGGAGCACTTGGTACGACGGGTTGCAATCCAAGGTGACCAAGCGATTATCCAAGGGTTTGGACTTCGTGGTTACCTACACCTGGTCCAAGAGTCTGGCGTTGGGTGCAGAAGAAAACAATAACTATGGTTCGGTTGTCAATCCGATCATCAATAATGTGTTTAATCGGCAGGGAAACAAGACCTTGTCCGGCTTGGATCAGCCCCACTCTTTCCTGATCGCTGGGACTTACAACGCGCCCGGACTATTTAAAGGTGCCTCGGGCTTTGCAAGTAAAGCGCTCTCCTGGATCACGAGCGACTGGCAGATTGGTGGAGTCCTGCGTTACGCCAGCGGCATCCCGTTTAGAGTTCCCGCCTCGACCACCAACCTCAATGCGTTAATCTTCCAAAACACTTTAGTCGAGCGCGTGCCCGGCGAACCGCTGTTCACCACGACGTGGGTAGATAAGAATGGTAAGACGCATACTAACGAGGAGCTGAACATCAACTGCGGGTGTTACGATCCTCGAAAGACGTTCGTGCTGAATCCAAAAGCATGGCGAAACCCGCCGGACGGCAAGTTTAGTACCTCGAATGCCCATTACGGCGATTTCCGGCAGCAGCGCCGGCCCACTGAGAACATGAGTTTGGCTCGTCGATTCCGGATGGGCGAGAAAGT
>QHXA01000050.1:11940-12328 GCA_003222755.1 Acidobacteriota bacterium | reverse complement strand
TTTAGTGGGATTCACTATCGAAAGTCGGTCGAATCCATCGCAGTCACGCTAGAATTGATGGGCCATCGAGAAGACGTTCCTCGGTAAGTTAGGTATGGGCGGTTAGCTCAACTGGAAGAGCACTCGGTTTACACCCGAGAGGTCGTAGGTTCGAACCCTTCACCGCCCATTCATCCACAAATCACTTGAGCCTCTTTGCTACGAATTCCGTAGTCTCGCCGTGCCAGTCGTGTTGGCTAAAGGTGATGCTGTCGTCTTTCAGAATACCGGTGAGGGTGTTCATCGGCTGGCCCCAGTTTCTTATCCGCGTTGCGAGTTCTCGCCAGCCGAACCTGTTATACAGGAAAGGCACGATATAGCTAGTGCCGAATGTCACCGTATTGTTCTG
>QHXA01000050.1:0-11817 GCA_003222755.1 Acidobacteriota bacterium | reverse complement strand
GAGTGTGAACTCATCAATCGCGCCTGCCATTTGCCGTCGATACGATTCTGAGCGAAGGTGGGTAGTGCAAAAGCAATGACGCCCAATACGGTACCAAAACTCTTCATGCCGACCTCCGATTAGAAGGACACTCATGCTTGGTCAAATGTTCCGCTCATCTCGAAGAAAACTGCCTCACTAAGCGACGGCAGGTTGCTACACACCGCAAATTTCAGGGAATTGCGCCTCAGACACTTTGGCTGCAAACGTGCAACTTAGTTTTTTAAAGCCGAAAAAATCCTGTCAGGAGACGAAGCATGAGCAAGAATTTTTCCGACAAAAACCGCACGTCCGGTGAAGACCGGCAACGGGATATGTCTCAAACACAGCGCGATTCGGGAAAAAAAGAATCGGAACGCCAACATAAGAACGAAATGGCCCGTCTGCAAAAGGGGCTGAAGTTTGTCAGCGACGAGGATATCGTCAAGCGGCGTACTGCGTAATCGAGTTAACCAATTCATCGATGAATATTCTCGCCCGGAGGTGATGTTGGTTCTCCGGGCATTTTTGTATCTGCCATGTTGCACGAGCGAATGACAACCAATGAACTGTTTTCGGCTCTCCAAGAGCTGAAGGACGACACGGCGCAAGATCTCATTAAAGAACTGCAGGTGCATCAACTTGAATTGGAGATCCAGAATCGGGAGCTGAGGGAAACGCAACAACAGCTTGCGCATTCACGCATGCGATATGCGGACCTGTACGATTTTTCGCCTATCGGCTATGCGAGCCTTGACGAAAACGGCGTAATTGAAGAGATCAACATTACCGCTGGAAAGCTGCTTGGCGAAAATCCGCACAAATTGATCGAGCGGTCGTTTGCGGATTTCGTTCCTGCTGAAGATGTCCAATGTTTCAAAGACCACTTGAGCCGGTGCCGTTCGTCGCGAAAGAAGCGAAACCTGGAGCTGCGCCTGATCCCGCGAGACGGACAACCGATTGACATTCAGCTTTTCACGATGGCTACGCAGGATGCGGATCGGCACACACTGCAATTCCGCACGGCCATGATCGACATCACCATGCGCAAGCGCGCCGAGGCGGCAGTGCTCGAGACACAGAAAAAGCTGGAGCAGATGGTTGCCGAGCGCACCGCCGAATTGACCTCCGAGCGCCGCCAGCGCGAAGAAGCGCAGCGGTTTCTCTACGAAGCAAGCTCGGTGCTCACTATGTCGCTGGATTATGAAATCACGTTATGGGCTCTTGCCCGCGCCGGCATTCCGCATCTCGCAGACGCGTGCGTCGTCGATATGGTCCAGGGGGATGATTCTATGAAGCGCGTGGCGATCGCACATATTGATGCCGACAAAGAGGACGCGCTGTGGAACACCGACTACATTGACCTGACGATGGATGTTGTTCGCACCGGCCAAACGGAACTACACGACAAGATGATCTCGGTTCCTTTGGTCATCCGCGGAAATGCGATTGGCGCAATCCGATTGGTATTTTGGTCTGCCGCTTGCGGAAGATCTGGCTGATCGTGCGGCCATCGCGTTAGATAACGCGACCCTGTACACGAAAGAACTTGAAGCCAACCGGCTCAAAGACGAGTTCCTGGCGATCGTGTCGCACGAGTTGAGAACGCCTCTCACGCCGATTCTGGGCGCCATTTATAAGCTGCGCGCTTCCAGAGCAAACGACCAGGACCTGCAAAACGCGCTAGACATGATCGAACGAAACGCGAGAGCGCAGGCGCGTATTGTCGAGGAGCTTCTGGATATATCGCGCATCACGACGGGCAAACTGGATTTCAATCGGCAGCCGACGGATTTGTTGTCGATCATAAAACGTGCCATCGACGTTGTGCGTCCGTCAACGGAAGCGCTCGGCATCCAGCTGCGTACGTCGCTCGAGCCGTTACAACGATTGATTTGGTGCGATCGTGATCGCATTCAGCAAGTAATCTGGAACTTGCTGTCGAATGCAATCAAGTTCACAGGGCAGGGCGGCACGATCGAGGTCCGGCTGGACAGCTCGCCCGGCTGGGCCCACATCCGCATCAGCGACACGGGTGTGGGCATTAGCCAGGAATTTCTGCCGCACATTTTTGAACGATTCCGCCAGGGAAGTGAGTTTGCGACACGAATGCATGGCGGTCTCGGCGTCGGCCTTTCAATCGTGCGATACATCGTCGAACGCCACGGAGGGACAGTGCGCGCCGAAAGCCGCGGTGAACAGCGTGGCGCGACGTTTATCGTGGATCTTCCGTACTCGACCTAGCCGCCTACCGAAGCGTGGTACACTCATTTCCCTATGGCCTCCAGCACGGGCGCTCCAGACGAAGCTCAGGACGAGTATTTTCGCCAAGGCCTTACGTTTTCGAGACAGGGCCTGTGGAAGGAAGCTATCGCAGCTTACAAAGAGTCGTTGAGGGTGAATCCGGAGAACGCGCAGACATATCTGAATCTGGGCTTCGTTTATTACGAGCTGGGCTACGATCGGGAAGCTCAGGAAGCATTTGAGACGGCTTCGAAGCTTCAGGCGCGACCTTGCACTCGATGAAGGACCGCCGCGAAATCAGAGATGGCTCGTAACAACAATAATTCAATCGAAACCATCCAGAAAACACTCGATCTGGCGGGGCAGGAATTACGAATCCTGCATCAAATCAGCCAGTTCATCAGCTCGACGCTCGACCTTGACCAGGTGTTGCGCCAGATCGTCGATCTCGTTATCGACGTCACGCGTGGCGATGCCTGCCTGATTTACCTGCTGGACGTTGCGGGGGAGAACCTCGTGCTGCGGGCTTCTAAGAATCCGCATCCGCGGTTGATCGGCAAAATTGCGATGCGCGTTGGAGAGGGCATCACGGGATGGGTTGCGAAGGAAGCCGAGCCGGTCGCGATTGCGCGGCATGCGAGCAGAGATCCACGATTTAAAGTTTTTCACACGCTTCCTGAAGACAAATACGAGGCATTTCTTTCCGTACCGATCGTTGCGCCGCCGACCGACCGCGTCATCGGCGTTATCAATGTCCAGCATCGGAGATCTCACCGTCACAGCGAAAACCAAATGACGCTGTTGTCGATCATTGGCCATCAGGTCGGAGGCGCTATCGAGAATGCGCGGCTCTATCAAGAAACGGCGCTGCGTTCCACGCAAATCTCGACGCTTGCCGAGGTGGGACAGATCATCGCATCCGGCCGCTACCTTGAGGAAGTGCTGCAGCTCACCGTCAACATCATTGCGAAGATGATGCAGGCCCGCGTCTGCTCGATCATGTTGGTGGACGGTCAGAAAAATGAGCTGGTCATCAAAGCAGCGAAAGCATCGAGTGAGGAATACTGGCGCAAACCCAATTTGAAAATCGGAAATAGCCTCATCAGCCGCGTCGTCAAAGAAAAAGCGCCGCTGATGGTTCGCGACGTCACCAAACAAGAGGGCTATCAATATCCGGAACTGGCCAGCAAGGAGGGAATTCGTTCGCTGGTTTCAGTCCCGATGATTCTGAAGAATCACGTCATTGGTGTACTGAATGTTTACTCCGCCGATGAACGAACATTCTCGAATGAGGATCTGCGGCTTTTGTCGACCGTCGCCGACCAGGTTGCGCTCGCATTCGAAAACACCAAACTGAATGTCGCGGTCCAGGAAAGCCAGGAAGCTCTGCAGACCCGAAAGCTCGTGGAGCGGGCAAAGAGCATTCTTCAAAGGCAGACGAATCTATCCGAGGAAGAAGCCTACAAACGCCTCCAGCAGCAAAGCATGAAGACTCGCCGATCGATGCGTGAGATTGCGGAGGCCGTGATCCTTTCAAGCGAGTTGTCGTAGACGTTACGCCGCCTCTGCCGCTTCCGTTGGCTCATCCCAATCCTGCTTAAAGTAGAGCTTCTTGATCAGAACCATAGCGACCACCATGAGGGGCGTTGCAAATGTGACTCCTACGGTGCCGGCGAAAAGTTCCATTATGAATTGCATGGCAAGAATCATCGCCGGCGGCAGATACACCAATTTGTGTTGGATCAGCGGAACGACGATATAGCCCTCCACTACATGCGCGACTAGATACACGAGGACCACATACATGGCCATGTCGGTGCTCTTGGTAAATGCGAGCAATACCGCGGGAATTGCGGAAATGATTGCGCCAACGTACGGCACGAACGTGAGCAGCATCGCGAGCACGCCAAGCGAAATGGCCATTGGTGCGCCGATCAGAAGAAGTCCGCCGGTCGTGATGGCGCCCACCACCGCCATCGCGATTAATTGCCCGGCAAGCCACCACCGCAGCGCGGCTGCCGTCGCGTCCAGGAGTCGCGCGATGCGGCCACGCATTGGCCGTTCGAAGAAGCTAAGGAAGAGTTCGGTATAGAGCTGGGGCGACGTCGATAGATACACGCCAATGAAAAGAACCATCACGATCGAAGCGATCGTCCATAGCACGCTCGACGCTGCAGCCTTCACCGGCGTCTCCAAATTCAGCCCGCCGGTTCCTGCGGACATGCTGCCCGCAACGTGGTAGTGCGCTAATTTGGCATGAAACTCGCCATACGCCTGCGACACGGCCCAGAATAGTTCGTCGGCTTGATTGACGATCTGCACGCCGAACATCCAGATGGACCCGAAGAGGAACGCCCCAAACCCGGCCAGCACGATGACCATGCACCAGTTGATCGATAGCCGCGTGTGGCCACACAGCCAAGTACCTGCGCTCCGAAGCAACACGGCCAGAAGAATGCCCGCAAAAACGAGTAGGAGGATTTGGATGGAGTACGCCACGGCCACGACAAGGCCGATGATCAGTACAGCAGCGAACACTCGTCGGCCAAACCGCACCATATCTGCAGTCATATAGGTACGTGCTGCAGGTAAGCTTCCAGACGCACGCCGGAGGCGTGCCAGGAAATTAGCCGGGGGTTAAGCGAGCGGCAGCGAGCGCAACCCCCGGTTGGCGCAAAACAAACACAGCCGCACCCCGGCAGGGGTGCGAGGAGTGACCGCCGCTAGAGTCCTTCCAGCATGTTCCGCATTTCTTCGTCGTAATACTTGCGATAGAGGATATCCCATTCGGCGCTGCCTTCGGGAATCGTGCGCTTCTGGCTTTCGATCTTTTGGCGGGCAGCCTTGTCGATTTCTTCTTCTTTCTTGAGCCATTTCGTCAAGATGTCCACGACAGCGAGGCGGATTGTATTGCGGTCTTCGATGAAATCGACTACGTCAATAGAGGCAAGTTTCTCTGTTACCTGATGAGAGAGCAGATTGATCTTTTCGCGACTTAAACGCATGACTACAGCACCAGCTTTCGCTCTCGCACCAATTTGTTCTTGATGAGCTTGAACATCTCTTGGTAGGAGGCGCCGCTTTGGCGCATCTGGTCTTGATATTGGTTAAGAAGCACGCGGACTTCGTCGTTAAGCCGATCTTCGAGGTTAATCTCGGCATCCATCACCGGGAAGAGCTGTTCTGCGAGATCCAGATCTTCCGGCGCTTCAATCATCTCTTGCTGTATTAAATCCTCCGCAATCTTCGTTGCGAGGAGCCGCACATAGTCTTTTCTTAACCCCATGACAAATTCTTATCGTACCAAATTCCTGGGTACCCCGGGACCGTTTATAATTGCCGAATGCCAAGAGCCGCGCTGCGACACGATTGGACCCGCGAAGAAGTTCGGACCGTCTACAACACGCGTCTGGTCGACATTCTGTTCGAGGCACAGACCGTGCATCGCGAATCTTTCGATCCGGCTGAGGTGCAACTGTGCCAGCTCTTGTCGATAAAAACCGGCGGGTGTCCCGAGGATTGTGCGTACTGTCCCCAAAGTGCGCACTACGAAACAGGCGTCGAACGGCAGGCAATGCTATCGATCGACCACGTTCTGGCGAGCGCGCGGACAGCGCGCGCGCAGGGCGTCACGCGGTTTTGCATGGGCGCTGCGTGGCGGCAGGTGAATGATGGGCCGGAGTTCGACTCAGTTCTGGAAATGGTGCGGGCCGTTTCATCACTGGGATTAGAAGTCTGCTGCACGCTAGGCATGCTGAATGCATCGCAAGCGCAACGGCTCGCCGATGCCGGTTTGCACGCCTACAATCACAACCTGGATACGTCTGCCGAATTCTACGGTCAGATCATTACGACTCGGAAATATCAGGAGCGTTTGCAAACGCTGGAACATGTGCGCAAGGCCGGGATCACGGTATGCTGCGGCGGAATCATTGGCATGGGCGAATCCGATGAGGACCGCATTGGGCTACTCCATCAACTTGCTACGCTGGCGCCGCACCCGGAGAGCGTTCCCATCAATATGCTGGTACGCGTCGCGGGAACGCCCCTGGCCGATGCGGAACCTGTCGATCCACTAGTTTTGGTCCGGACGATTGCGACTGCGCGCATGCTCATGCCCTTATCCCGCGTGCGGCTCAGTGCTGGAAGACGATCGCTGAGCCGCGAAGCCGCCACGTTGTGTTTCATGGCGGGCGCTAACTCCATCTTCGTTGGCGACAAATTGTTAACTACACCCAATCCGTCCCGCGATGAGGACGAAGTTCTCCTTCAGGATCTCGACCTCAGGCCGATGTGCCATGATTGAACGAATGGCCGCCAGACTCTGCGCGTTACGCGACGCGGATCAGTTTCGTGAGCTGTTGGTTCCTGCGGGGATTCCGCTCTGTTCAAACGATTACCTCGGACTGGCCACGCATCCACGGCTGAAGGAAGCGATTGCACGCGCCCTAGAGCAGGACGCGCAAGTCGCTTCAACGGGGTCGAGATTGCTGTCAGGCAATCATGCACGATGGGAGCAGCTGGAATCCCAATTTGCGGATTTCATCGGCGTTGAGGCGGCACTTTATTTCCCGTCGGGATACGCGGCCAACATTGGCTTACTCGGCTCAATCCTGAAGGTTGACGATACAGTGTTCTCGGACGCAGCGAATCACGCAAGCCTCATCGACGGCATTCGTCTTTCGCGTGCAAACAGAGTGGTGTTTCCGCATCTGGACATGAACTACCTGGAAGATGCGCTGCGCGCGCAAACGGGCAGCGGGGAAAAAGTTGTTGTTGTGGAAAGCATCTTCAGTATGGATGGCGATCGTGCTCCGATTGCCCAACTCGTTGGGTTGTGCGAGCGTTTCGACGCGTCTTTAATTATCGATGAGGCTCATGCTACCGGTGTCGTGGGCACAGGCGGACGCGGTTTGGTGTATGCAGCGGGCCGGAGTGAACACGTGCTGGCAACCGTTCACACCTGCGGCAAAGCGCTGGCGTCTATGGGTGCTTTTGTGGCGGGATCGCGAACCTTGCGCGAGTTTCTGATCAACCATGCCAGGCCGTTCATCTTCACAACCGCTCTCCCGCCCTATTCTGCAGCTCACGTGAGCGAAGCCGTGGTGCTCGCAAGTCAGGCGGACCGGGAGCGCGAACATTTGGCAAACGTGAGCGAGCATCTGCGCGCACGCATGCGCGCTGCAGGTTTCAGTGTCACAACCAGCGAGTCCCAAATCGTCCCGCTGATTCTTGGATCAAACCAGACGGCTCTTCGCTTTGCCGCCGCGCTGGCGGGGGCGGGATTTGCGGTGCGCGCCATCCGGCCCCCCACAGTTCCACCGGGATCTGCACGTTTGCGGTTCTCGCTGAATGCAACTTTGTCGACCTCTAATATCGACGCGTTGATGGATGCGCTTACGCACGCCGGAGGCGTGTCAGGAAATTAGCCGGGGGTTAAGCGAGCGGAAGCGAGCGCAACCCCCGGTCGTTTCAAACCAAACACAGCCGCACCCTGAAAAGGGTGCGATGCGGATTTTGTTTATTGACCCCAGGGGTACGCAAAAAACGCGTACCCCTGGCTAATTTTCTAGCACGCCTCCGGCGTGCGTGCACCGCTCTGCGGTGCGATGAGGCTGTATCGAACGTCAATCGGACCTATTTGTCACCGGCACTGATACCGGCGTTGGCAAAACGGTGCTCTCGGCGCTCCTGGTTGCGGCACTCCATCGAAAGTATTGGAAACCGGTTCAGACAGGCGCGAGTGAAGGAACGGATCGGGAAGCTGTAATGAAGTGGGCAGGCATCGCGGCGGATCGAACCTGCAAGGAGAGCTACATCTTTGACCCGCCTGTCTCGCCGCATTTGGCTGCCGAGCAAGCAGGAACTTCTATTGATATGCGTCGAATTCAGCGGCCCTTATCTTCGGAGTCCCTGATTATCGAAGGTGCTGGCGGCGTATTCGTTCCAATTAGCCATGATGCGTTTATGCTGGATCTGATGCGCCAACTTGACGCGCCGGTGATTGTTGCCGCCAGGACCGCTCTCGGCACGATCAATCACACATTGCTTACGCTGGCGGCAATCCGCAATGCAAAGCTCGATTTATGCGGTGTGGTCATGATCGGAAAAGAAAATCCCGAAAATCGTCGCGCAGTGGAGCATTACGGAGAGGTGCCGGTGGTCGGTTCCATCCCTTGGCTGGACGCGATTGATCGCCAAACACTCGTCTCCGTGTTCCAACAACACTTCGACGCTCGCGTATTCGTATGAAGATCTGGCACCCGTACACGCAGGAAGCCGCGGAATCGCCACCGGTGGAGATCGCTCGCGGCGAAGGACCGTACCTCTACACCCGCGACGGCCGGCGGTTGTTGGATGCGATCTCCTCCTGGTGGGTGAATCTCCACGGCCATTCACATCCGCTCATCGCTGATGCCATTGCAGCTCAACTGCGCAAGTTGGAGCACGTGATCTTCGCTGGTTTCACGCATGCTCCGGCCGAGGAACTTGCCGCGGCCTTGGCGCGCGTCCTGCCCGCACCGCTCACCAGGGTCTTCTACTCGGATAACGGTTCCACCGCTGTTGAAGCGGCTTTGAAGATTGCTGTCCAGTATTGGCATAACCAGGGGAAGAAAGAGAAGTGCCGGATAGTCGCTCTCGAGCACGCCTACCACGGCGATACGATTGGTGCGATTCGGTGCTTTACGATTGCCGGTTTTGCGCGTTGCGAACGCAGAAGGGCTCGAGCGGATTCTTGCTGAGCAGAGCAACGAGATCGCCGCAATGATCGTGGAGCCGCTGATTCAAGGCGCGGCGGGCATGAGGATCTATCCCGTGGAACGTCTCAAACGATTCCGTGAACTGTGCGCGGCCAACGATGTTCTGTTCATCGTGGATGAAGTGTTCACCGGATTTGGCCGAACCGGCCGGATGTTTGCCTGCGATCACGCGGCAATCGTTCCCGATTTAATCTGCCTGTCGAAAGGACTGACCGGCGGCTTTTTGCCGCTCGCCGCTACGGTCTGTCGCGATGAGATTTACCAGGCATTCTACAACCCGGACCGTATGCGCGCTTTTTTCCATGGCCACTCCTATTCTGGAAATCCACTCGGCTGTGCTGCCGCGGTGGCAAACCTCAAGATCTTCGAGACCGAACCGGTGTTCGAGCGGATTGCCGGTATCGAACGTATCCATCGCGAGCGCCTGCCAGAATTTCGAAATCATGCAGCCGTTTCGGATGTACGTATGTTGGGAACCATCGCCGCGATTGAACTGCACGCTCAGGACCCCGGATATCTTTCGTGCGTCCGCTCACGGCTGTATCCATATTTTCTCAACCGGGGAATTCTGCTCCGTCCGCTGGGTAATGTTATCTATACAGTTCCCCCTTACGTGATTTCGGCCGATGATTTGCACTATGTTTACGACACGATCGGAACAGCTTTACTGTAGGGGCGGCCTATGACCGCCCTATCCCGTCCGGAGATCCGAACATGAAAGCATTCCTGGTGATTGCCTTCGCCCTGGCCACCACCACTGCCGCTGCCGCTGCTGCTGCCGCGGAGGGCCCGTGTGTCGTTCCGGGCCTCGGCCATTTCTACGTCCATGCCGGAACTGCTGGTCTCTTCGGCGCCTTCGCACACGATCACATTATCGAAGCACAACGGATCGACGGTTGTGCCGTCATTGATTCGGCCGACCTCGCGCATTCGTCAATCAAACTCACTTTCACAACCGCCGAGATTCGTGTGCTCGATCCAAAGGAGAGCGCAACCGACCGAGCCAAAGTGCAAAGGACGATGGAAGCCGAGGTTCTTCGGGTGTCCGAGTATCCGCGAGTGGTTTTCGAATCGACACAAATCGAACGGGGAAGTGCAGCCGATGCCGTACGGGTTCACGGGAACCTGACGATCCGTGGAAAAACGCAACCAGTCATTGTGCCGCTCACACTGGCACGCGTCGAGGACGGCAGCTTCCGGGCGAGAGGCGAATACAAATTCAAGCAAACAAGTTTCGGCATTCAGCCGGTCTCACTTGCGGGCGGCACCATCAAGGTGAAGGACGAATTGCGCACTGAATTTGAGTTGTCTTTGAAGTAAACATTGGGAGGCATCGAATGATTCTTCGAGTTGGTCCCGTGCTTTCGATCCTGTTTGGATTGCTGATTCTGGTCTTTCCTCGATTCTTGAACTATCTCGTTGCTATTTACCTCATCCTGTCTGGACTTGTCGGCATCGGCGTTCTTGCTTTCAGATAGCATGTTCATGCCACGCATGACTTGCGAACCGGAGTGGTCAAGCATGTAGTCGCGGGCTTTAGCTCGCGTCGGTCCACTAGATCTATCGTATTGGTTCAAAAGTAGGCCGGTAATACCAGAAAAGCACTGCCACATCGATAGCGGCGAACAGGCAAACGACCACGATGGACCAAAAAAGCGATTTCATGAAATCGTCCGCCGTCTTCTTTGGTAGTTGCGCCACGGCTTAGTATCGTCGATCCACATTTGCGATCACAATGTGGACGGTTGTTCGCATCGGGATAAAATAATCCAATGTCGCTCCCGATCTCTGTTGATGGTTATCCGGGGTTCAAGCCGTATGAATGCCCTCGGCAGTTTATCGTCGACGATGACATCTACGAAATCGTCGTGGTAGAGGACCGTTGGTATGAACGCAGGGTGACGTACTTCAAAGTTCGCACTACGCAACGCAAGCATTATATCCTCCGCTATGATGAATCGGCCGACGAGTGGACGTTGCAGAGCGGCTTTGATGGAGATGACTTACTGGCGCGGCCCGGCATCAAATTGGTCACTGTCGACGCTGCCACGGCGCAAGAGGCCGAACAGCAGATCGAATCGTGCGAACACTGCCATCCTGCCGATGCTGAGATGCCGTTCGACTGCCTCCTGGCTGAGGTGACGGGGAAGGGCGGACGATACGAATTCATGTTGAGCGAACCGGCGCGTTGTCCAAACTGTAAGCAGCCGATCACCGAGAAGACGCTCGTCGAACCGAAGGACAATTAACGGCGCTGCTTTCGCTTGCTTGCTCTTGTGCGGCGGAAAAGCTTTCGCAAGGAGGACAATGAACAGCTATCGGGTTTGCCTTTCTGCGGCTTCAGTTGTGATCGTGCTCCAGACGCCTGTTCCGGAACCGGGCTCTCTGCTGCTGCTCGGCTCCGGCGTTATAGTACCTGCGAGACTAACGACGAAGAACCGGTGAGCCGGCTCCCCATTCCGAATTGGAACCCAGGCTGGATGGGTTCTCCTATCAAGTCAGTTGGAAACAATCAAAAATGATGGATATGTCCGGACGTTCCAGCCGCCGAATCAACACGTTGCTGCTGGCACTGCGTTTGCTTTCCACGAAAAGAGAACGCGAACAGAGTCCCGGAGGCCATTATGAATCGATACTGCATATCTCGAGCGGGTTCCAATGTGATTTACGTTTTTAACAGTCAAAAGGAGGCCGACGAACAGGTTCACCGATTAGATGCCGCGGTCGTGCTTCGGTCCGTGCACACGGAAGATCCCCAGCCCCTCACGCTCAATGACCACCGTCTCCTCCAATT
>QHXA01000863.1:1437-4615 GCA_003222755.1 Acidobacteriota bacterium | reverse complement strand
TCGTCGGGCCTTACAACATCATAGGCCCAGGCAATACACCGAGCCGCGCGCGAATTTTCATGTGCCGTCCTGCGTCTCAAAGCGAGGAATCGGCATGCGCCAGGAAAATTATTTCAACCTTGATGCGTCGGGCCTATCGGCGTCCGGTGGCCGACGCCGATGTCGAACCGCTGTTGAATTTCTACCGTGCCGGCAGGGAAGGCGCAAATGGAACCTTCGACAAAGGGATTGAAATGGCGCTGCGGCGGATTCTCGCCGCCCCACAATTCGTCTTCCGTTTCGAGCGAGATCCTGACAACTTGCCGGCAGGTAGTGCTCATCGCATCACCGACGTCGAACTGGCATCCCGGTTGTCATTCTTCTTGTGGAGCAGCATTCCGGATGACGAGCTCCTGAGCATCGCCGAGCAAGGCAAGCTGAAAACGCCGGCTGTTTTGCAACAACAGGTGAAACGAATGCTCAGAGATCCGCGGTCGCAGGCGCTCGTAACGAACTTCGCCGGCCAGTGGCTGTATTTGCGTGAGCTGCGGAATCGCAATCCAGACCTCCTCGTGTTTCCCGATTTTGATGACAATTTGCGGCAGGCATTCCAGCGCGAGACGGAGCTTTTATTCGACAGCATTGTTCGCGAAGATCGGAACGTGTTCGAAATTCTCACCGCGGATTACACATTTCTGAACGAACGGCTCGGCAGACATTACGGAATCCCGAATATCTACGGCAGCGATTTCCGCCGCGTGACGGTCGAGAACAACAATCGCCGCGGATTGCTTGGACACGGCAGCTTTTTGACGGTAACTTCCTCGCCGAACCGAACCTCCCCGGTCACACGCGGTTCGTGGATTCTCGAGAATTTGCTGGGCAGCCCACCACCGCTGCCACCACCGAATGTGCCGCCGCTTCCGGAGAACACGACTGGACAGGGTATCTCAACAGTTCCGACCTCTGTCCGGGAACGAATGATTAGTCATCGGGCCAATCAGCCCTGCAAAGGTTGCCATCAGATCATGGATCCGATCGGACTCGCGTTGGAAAACTTCGACGGTGTTGGACGGTGGCGAACTGCGGATTCGGGTACTAAGATCGATGCGTCGGGACAGCTCGTGGATGGTACGCTGATCGACGGCGTCGAGACTGTCCGGGATGCGATACTGAGCCGGCCTGATGCGTTTGTGCAAACGATGACGGAAAAGCTGCTGATGTATGCCGTGGGACGCGCATCCCATTACTACGATATGCCGACGATCCGCGCGATCACGCGCGAGGCCGCGCGCAACGATTACAAATTCTCGTCGGTTGTTCTTGGCATCGTGAACAGCGATCCATTTCAGATGAGAGTGAAGCAAGCCGAGGAGACGCAATGAACTTCATTACAAAGAAGCATCTATCCCGCCGCATGTTTTTGCGCGGCGCCGGTGTGACAGTGGCGTTGCCGTTTTTGGAATCGATGGTACCGGCGCAAACGCCCCTGAAGAATACGGCTGCTGTTGCAAAGACCCGCCTGGGCTGCTTCTATGTGCCCCATGGCGCTACGATGTATAAGTGGACGCCGGCCACGGAAGGAAAGAACTTTCAATTCTCTGAAAGTCTCAGCCCGCTCGAGAAGTACCGGGACCGCGTCTGCGTCGTGAGCAACCTCGCGCATAAGACTGCAACAGGCGCCGATGACGGCGCCGAACACGCACGCTCGGCAGCGATCTTTCTCACAGGCGGGCAGCCACAGAAGAATGCAGTGCGCGTGGGCGAGAGCGTGGACCAAGTGGCGGCGCGCTCTATCGGTCAGGACACACCACTGCCGTCGATTGAGCTGGCGATTGAGGACGTCAGCTTGAGCTGTTACTTCAATACGGTTTCATGGCGGACGCCCACGGTTCCGCTGCCCATGGAAAACAGCCCGCAAGTCGTCTTCGAAAAACTCTTCGGCGACGGCGGTACTGCAGAACAGCGCGTATCGCGTAAGCGGGAGGACCGCAGCATTCTGGATTCGGTACTCGAAGAGACACTCGGACTCAAGCGAGGGCTGCCGCCGGCCGACAGGGCGCGCTTGGATGGCTACCTGGAAGATATTCGCGAGATCGAACGCCGCATCAAAACCGTTCTCGATGGTGAAGGGCAATCCGGCGGGAATGAACATGTGCCGGAAGCACCGGTTGGTACACCGGAAGCTTTTGAAGACCACATCAAGCTAATGTTTGACCTGCTCACACTAGCCTATCAAAGCCAGACGACTCGAGTCGCTACTTTGATGATTGCGAAGGACCTGAGCCCCGCTAGTTACCCGGCGAGCGGCAACCGCGGCGGATTCCATGGCGCGTCGCATCACGCCAACATCAACGCAAACATGGATTCTTTTGCTTTGATCAACAAGTACCACGTCCAGACGTTAACGTACTTCGTCGATAAGCTGGCCAAGACGTCTGATGGCGATGGGACCTTACTGGATCACTCGCTCCTCCTGTACGGCAGCAGCATGAGCAATGGCAACCAGCACGATCACGATCCGCTGCCGATCGTGCTGATTGGAGGCGCGTCCGGACAGTTAGAGGGAAACCGGCACATCGTCACGCCGGCTCACACGAGACAGCTTCGGAGACAGCACCGCAAAGTTGGAGATCTAGACACCCTTTACTGTGGGGGCGATCTATGACTGGCCGCGACTTCTCGGCGTGCGATACGGTGGGCGGTCCTAGACCCGCCTCTACAGAGCTTTCGGAACTCGTCGTGCACCGAAATCCGGCGAGTGGAGTCAAAACATTTCATGCGAAGCGAAACCATAGGACATGTGCCAGCAATCAGGCTGTGGCAGGCGCTTTGCGGCGCTGCCGAACTCCCAAGCCGTCAATACCAGCACATTATCCAGTGTGCAGCCTGTGAAACGTTGGCCACACAAATCGGCGATGCGCTTGATGACATCGAGGATGCACTCCGCAGAAACAAGATCGGAATGAGCTGCGGCCACGGAGCTCAGCGCTTGAACTAACCCGGCCAAGTGGTACCTCCCGCCTCTTCGAAGGCCGCGCGGTATCATATTGTTCGTCCCACTCCCGAATGGAAAAAGAACTCGCGGTAGCCAAAAAATTGGCGCTTGATGCCGGTTCTATCCTGAGGAGCTACTACCAGCGAACGTTCACGGTCGACTGGAAGGCGCCGGGCGATCCCGTCACGGCAGCTGACCGCG
>QHXA01000863.1:546-1369 GCA_003222755.1 Acidobacteriota bacterium | reverse complement strand
AAGAAGCGCCGGACAATTTGAGACGGCTGGACGTATCGCATGTCTGGATGATCGATCCTATGGACGGCACGCGAGAGTTCATTGCCCATCGCGGTGAATTCGCCGTCCAAATCGGACTGGTTGTTGATGGAACACCTGTTTTGGGAGTCGTGTATCAGCCAACGGAGAACAAGCTTTACTCTGCAGCGAAAGGTTTGGGCGCGTTTTTGGAATCGAATGGAGCAAGGATTCCATTGCATGTTTCCGACGAAGCAACAGCTTCACGCATGACAATGGCGGTGAGCCGTTCGCACTACTCCAGGCGAGTAGACGCCGTTCGCGAGCGTCTGTGCATCAAAAACCTCCTTCCCCTGGGGAGTGTCGGACTCAAAGTCGGGGCGTTATGCGAAGGCGGCGCTCATGTATACATCCACACAGGAAACCGTACGCACGTATGGGACACTTGCGGCCCTGAAGCCATTCTCCGGGAAGCAGGCGGTCGTATGACGGATATTTCGAATGAACCATTGGAATATCGCGCCCACGCCGTTCAAAACCCAAACGGGTTGATTGCCACAAACGGCGTGATCCACGACCGGGTCGTACAGGTTGTTCAATCCGTACTCGAAAGCTTTCGATAGATACGGGTATGCGGGCGCAAGAGTGGCAAGGCAGACGAATCCGGCATGGATTCGCGCTCTGATCATCGTGGTCAGTATCGCGGTAACCGCCGCGTTTTTCCTCCGCTCCTGATCTGCTATACTCCCGCCGTTTCGCAACCACGATCAGGAGGCATGATGCGCTACGTCGGGTATTTGTTTGTGATTTTCATCACCGTGACTTC
>QHXA01000863.1:0-535 GCA_003222755.1 Acidobacteriota bacterium | reverse complement strand
GTTGCTCAAACCCCCGCATACCGCGCGCCGCGGCTCAACGGCCATCCGGACCTGAATGGTGTTTGGCAAGCGATGAACACGGCAAATTGGGACTTGCTGGACCATCCGGCGCAACCGGGCCCGCTGTGGCAGCTCGGAGCCATCGGCGCGGTACCCGCAGGTCAGAGCGTCGTTGAGGGCGGAGAAATTCCATACAAACCGGACGCGCTGAAGAAAAAGCAAGAAAACTTCGCGAAACGAATGACCGAAGATCCCGAAGCAAAGTGCTACATGCCCGGTGTTCCACGCGCAACATACATGCCTTATCCGTTTCAGATCGTGCAGTCGCAGCGCGACGTTCTGTTCGTTTACGAATACGCCACAGCGAATCGACTTGTGAATATGGGTCCGCCGCAAAAGGCAGGATCCGATACCTGGATGGGCACCTCGAACGGCCGGTGGGAAGGCGAAACTCTTGTCGTCGATGTGACCGGACTCAACGGCCTTGCATGGTTCGATCGAGCCGGAGACTGGGCCAGCGATCGTCTGCACGTTG
>QHXA01000862.1 GCA_003222755.1 Acidobacteriota bacterium | reverse complement strand
GCAGATCACCTCTCATTGGTTCCTCGAAATTGCGAGTGGCCAGACCGTCCGGCCTGCGGTATTTTCCATTCCAAGAGTGAATGAATTCATGCGGCACCAGTGTGGCGTCAGTGAGGTTCGATGTGAAATCCGTAAAGTAGTCTTCTCGCGCCCGATCTTCGCTCGATTCGTGGTGCTCGACGCCGAAGTGAGGAAGTTGATCGCTAAGGGCCAACAGGAAGTGATACTCGCGGTAGTGTGTTGCGCCGAACAAAGCTTGTGCTTCGCGAACGACCCTCCGATATTTTTCGACGAGCCTCGGAGGCGCGTTCAGAGCTTCGTCACTGTCCGCCGCGATATCGAGATAGTGCGCCGGGGTAGCGCCCGGACTGAGTTCGATTCTCCGGAAGTGGCTTCCCGCAAGCACTGGAGAATCCACCAGGGTCGTCAGGGAAACGGTCTTGAATTCGATGGAATTGCCGTTCGTTGCCGCAACAGGGAGCGCCGTTCCGAACTTCCAATCGCGAGGTAATCGTAAGTGGGCGGTAATTTCCAAATCATTGCTGGCTTGATCCTGCGGATATAGGATCATTTGATTCCAGCTTAGAATTGCCAATTCGGATGTTGACGAGACAGAACTGGAGCCGCCCGCCTCCGCTGCAGAAAGAAAATCCAGCTTCACATCGACGGAAGACGCACCCTCCGGCACGTCGATATGAAAGGCAAACAGCTCGATCGAATCCCGCTTCCAAAACAGAGGTTGGCCGCTTGCCGATATGCGTAATCCCGCCAAGTCATTAATAGGTCCGCTCGGCGCATGGTCTCCGGGAATCCATTTCGGATAAAAGAGCGTCAGTGGGCCGGGTGCAGCGGGAATATGCAGTTCGGCATGATAGATCTTTCGCGGCGCCTCGGTGGCATCCACCTGAAGCACGATCGGCGCGGCGAAGATGGAACCGGTAAATGAAACCAGTAGCGCAATGATTCGAAACATCATTGCCACTATATTGCATCTTTAGCGCGTGGCCCAGGCTGCAATTGTATTAGCCAAGGTCATGGCCACATCCGAGGAATATACGCAATTCGAGTCTGGCTGGATCACAATGAGACTTATTCGCAGCCGTTGTCATGATCGAGCACGATCGACGCTTATCTCGTGTGCGCGCGCCGACGCCATCGAGTCAACGCAGATGAGAATCGCGAGTCGTCTCTTCATTACTGTTTCGGGCTTGTTGTGGGCGTATCCTGCTCCCGTGCGCGCCAGTACCGCTCCAGAACCGGCAGGTCCCGGTTGTTTTCGCAGAGATGCTCCATCAGTTCGGTGTCAGGCTGCAGTGTGAAACGCATCGTGTCCGACTTCCACGGCCGCGAGTACGCTTTCGGGTCGTCGATCGTGACGTCGACCTCCATGTGGCCGAAGTTCACGCGCCGGAAGCGTTCGGTCGTGCGCAACGCATCGGTGTGCGGATGGCCGCTGTTATCGAGCCAGCTGCCTTCCTTGAAGCCCGCGGTCTCGATGACGAAGGTGTCGCCTTCCCACCGGCCGATCGAGTAGCCGTACCACGCGGGTTGGTCGGCATCCACCGGCAACGGCCGCCCGTCGGTGTGAATCTGCCGGTACTTGTGGAATTCCTCGAACAGAAAAACGGTAGCGCCCGGCATCTGCAGGATCTTCCACGGGATGCCCGCAACCGTCATCGCATCGGGTACTCCGTGAGGCATGCAGTAGGCCTCGGGGCGGTCCCAGCCAAACGTCTCCACGCGATGTTTGTAGAGTTCAGCCGCCCACGGCAGCATCGGCGCGTCTGTACCCTGGGGAAGCAGGTTCTCGTTCCAGCGTGGGCTATCGGCCCGCCAGATACCGGACAAGTCGGGTTTGCCGTCGGCTGCGCGAGGCGTCGGCGCGTTCAGGTTCGGTTTGTCATCGAAAGTGCGCGGCGTTCCGGGAAGCGGGATCGACAGCCACTGTGCGACCGCGGTGCCCGATGTGAAAAGCAGAACGAACAGTGCGTATAACGCCGACTCGCGAAATCGCTTCATTCCTTGCCTCCTCAAGCTGTCTTCGTCTATTGGCGGAAGATATCGATGCGACTTTTATACCTCACCAGAAGGCGGGCAAGGAGGAATTTCCTTTTTCTCTACTGGAACAAAATTAGATTCGACCTGGTGCTCTGGAGGAATTGGGATTTGAGGTGCCGGTACAACTCATCTGCGCAGCGCGCAAGATAAACGGTTCCCATGCCGCTTCGGACATGGTGCCTTCTGCATTGTCCATTCCGTTTTCTCGTTGCGCCGGTAAAAGTCCCGATTGAAAGCATCCCCATCCTATCGTATTCATCCCAAGGCAATGATCGAGGCGCAGGCCG
The DNA here is from genome assembly GCA_003222755.1 of Acidobacteriota bacterium. Classification (GTDB taxonomy): domain Bacteria; phylum Acidobacteriota; class Terriglobia; order 20CM-2-55-15; family 20CM-2-55-15; genus 20CM-2-55-15. The sequence continues at coordinate 251 of QHXA01000862.1, read as the reverse complement.
CAGCCACTCCCGAACACCGGCAACGGCAAAAGCGTTTGACGCTCAGTCGCTGTTAGGCCTAAAGTGGCGCCTTTCGAAATGCGCTTCTCAAGGAGGGTATAATGCGCTGATACGTTCTGGCGGCCTCGCCGATCGCACTACACTGTTTCGTAACGATCTGGCTTTTGCCGCAGATCCGTCGTTTCCCAAGAATCCGCATACTTTTCTGACCAACATCGCAGGATCGCCGTCAGTAACTGCGGTAGCCGTGG
>QHXA01000860.1:1655-3351 GCA_003222755.1 Acidobacteriota bacterium | reverse complement strand
AAACTCTACTCCTATCCTATCTTTCCGGTCCGCTCGACGCGGAGAGTTATCTCTGCTTCGGTTCTCGCCCTCATTCTGTGGTGTCTCGCGTCTACTGGAGCGCTCGCCCAAATCCCGCGATTCCTCGACGCGCCGCAATACCCCACTGCTGGATTTGTGGAAGGAGTTGCGGTCGGGGACTTCAACGGCGACGGAATTCCCGATCTCGCGACGTGCGGCGTCGGCGACTCCAGGAGCACCGTCAGCGTTCTCCTTGGGAATGGCGACGGCACCTTTCAAACGCACCAAGACTTCAGCACTGGATCGGGTCCCATCGGGATTGCGATTGGAGACTTCAACGGCGACGGCAAGCTCGACATTGTGACCGCGAACTTCGGCGTTGATCTCGCCTTCAGCAACAAGATCAGCGTGCTTCTGGGTAACGGCGACGGAACGTTTCAGCATCACGTGGAATACGTCGCCGGCGACTTTCCCAAATCGGTCGCAGTCGTTGACTTCAATGGAGACGGCAAGCTCGATATCGTCGTGGCCAACTACGAAAACAATCTGAAGCAGGTGAACGTCCTGCTGGGAAATGGCGACGGTACCTTCGGGTCCCCCGTTGCCTACGGAACCGGCCAGCTACCGGTCTCGGTCGTGGTCGGGAACTTCAACGGCGATACCAATCTCGACATAGCTGTCGCGAATTCCGGCGACAGTACGGTGAGCGTGTTGCTGGGAAATGGCGACGGCACCTTCCAGACGCGCCGGGATTTTGTGACGGGAGCCAACCCAGTGTCGCTCACTGTGGCCGACTTCACCGGCGATTCCAAGTCGGACCTGGCGACAGCGAACTCCGGCGACAATACGGTGAGCGTGTTGCTCGGCCGCGGCGACGGCACGTTTCGGCCTCATATCGACACGAACACGCCCGATACCCCAAATTACGTCACCGCGGGCGACTTGAATGGCGACAACAAACCAGATCTGGTTGTCTTGGACCACGGCGTGAGTGTTTTGTTAGGAACCGGTGACGGCCACTTTCAAGCACCTCCGAATTATGGAGTGTACTCCTTCTCCAGTGCGGCCGTCATCGGGCAGTTTAATGGCGACGCGTACCCCGACGTGGCAGTGGGACATAGCTTCGGAGTGCCGGAAGTAGGCGTACTGCTGGGCAATGGTGATGGCACCCTGCAAGCACGCGTCGACTACACGACGGGACCAATTCCCACGGCAGTCGCTACCGGGGACCTCAATGGCGACGGCCGGTCTGATGTCGCAGTCACAAGCTCCTATGCCAATACCGTGAGCGTGTTCCTGAGCAATGCCGACGGCAGCTTCGGCGCTCGTGTAGACTACGCAACCGGCGCGAACCCCTTTGATGTGGCCATTGGGGATGTCAACGGCGATGGGAAGAACGATCTTGTCGTGGCCAACTTGAATGACAATTCGATCAGTGTGCTGCTCGGGAACGGAGACGGCACTTTCCAGCCGCGGCAGGACTTCGCTACCGCCGGTTCGCCCAGATCCGTCGCGATTGGCGAATTCAACGGTGATGGCAAGAAGGATATCGTAACCGCGAACAACACGGCGTCGGGTACGGTTAGCCTCCTCCTCGGCAATGGCGACGGCACGTTCCCGACGCATACGGAATCTGCGACCGACGCCTATGCTGGGTCAGTCGCAATCAGCGATCTTAACGGCGACGGCAAGGCCG
>QHXA01000860.1:0-1605 GCA_003222755.1 Acidobacteriota bacterium | reverse complement strand
CGAAGTGAGCGTCTTTCTTGGCAACGGCGATGGCACCTTCCAGCCCCGTGTCGATTACTCGACCGGAAACGATCCGGGCGATCCTGTTTCCGTGAAAATCGGAGACGTCAACGGCGATGGAAAGAAAGATCTGGTCGTAGCCAAGCTCTTCAGTGCGAAGGTCGCCGTGTTCCTCGGTAACGGCGACGGCACCTTCCAGCCCCATGTCGATTACACGACCGCCACGTTTCCAGCTTGGGTGGCGATCCGCGACTTCAACGACGATGGGAAGGCTGATATTGTGACGGCGAATGGTTGGAACGTTCAGGGTTACACCATCAGTCTTTTGCTGGGGAATGGCGACGGCACGTTCCAGCCCCATGTCGAGTTCCAGACCGGTACCACGCCTGTCTCGGTGTCAGCGGGGGATTTCAATGGCGACGGCGCGCTGGACCTGGCTGTTGCCAATCAATTTGATGGCACACTGAGCATCCTCCTAAACACCGGAGGCGTAAGCGTCACTCTCGCTTCTTCGCAAAATCCGTCTCATCTTGGTCAGAACGTGACCTTCACTGCGACGGTAGCCCCGTCGTTTGCCGTAGGCACTCCGAGCGGCACAGTTACTTTTCTGGACGGAAGGATGAAGCTTGGCACCGGAGCTTTGGTCGGAGGAGAAGCTACCTTCGCTACTTCGTCTCTGGCCGGCGGGCGCCACCAGATCAGTGGAAGCTACTCCGGCGATATCACTTTTAATCGCACCAAATCGGAAATTCTCATTCAAAAAGTGCGTCCGTAAACTTACAAAGTCACCGGTGAACTCTTCTATCTCACACGTTCTGTCTGTCCGACGCGCAGAATTATCTCTGCTTCGATCGTTGTCCTCATCGTATCGTTTCTCGCACGTCAGAACCGCTTGCTGAGCTTGGTTCCCCGATATTTCTGTCGCGGTTATGATTGCGGTCTGATAAAATCGCGGAAATTGCTTTTGCGCACTTTCGTTTTCCGGTTTGTGTAGCAACTCCGCATGTACAGGAAACCCAGGCGCATTCTCCTCAAATTCGGCTCCGGCATTCTCACTCGGCCGCGCGCCAACGCACTCGATGACAAACAATTTCGCGGTCTCACTACCGATGTGGCGCAACTCGTTCGTGGCGGATGCGAATGCATCATCGTCTCCAGCGGTGCGGTCGCCGCCGGAATGCGCGTTGTCGGGCTGAAGGAGCGTCCACTCGACTTGACGACCGGACAGGCATGCGCCGCGGTGGGTCAATCAAAGATGATGCATCTCTATGCCTCGATGTTCGCAAAACATCAGCTCAACGTTGCGCAGCTTTTGCTCACGCATAGCGACCTAGACAGTCGCACCCGCCATCAAAATGCGAAAAACACTCTGCGGCGTCTGCTCGAATGCAAGAACGTCGTGCCAGTCATTAACGAGAACGATTCGGTGGCAGTGGAGGAGCTGCGCTTTGGGGACAACGACCGCCTCTCTGCCGAGGTCGCGGTGCTGGCAGAAGCCGAATTGCTCATCATGCTTACAAGCGTTGACGGACTGATGGATCATGCCGGCAAACGGATTCCGATGATCGCTGATATCGCGGACGCAGCTCGTTTCGTTCGTACGGA
>QHXA01000049.1:27221-39259 GCA_003222755.1 Acidobacteriota bacterium | reverse complement strand
CGAGTCGCAGCTGATCATGCGTCACTATGACGGTTTCTTGAAGAAGGGCCGGATTCGGGGGAGAAGAGGGTAATGCGTCGTAAGATCGTGATCCTGTTGGGACACCCCGGTGCCGGCAAAGGAACGCAAGCGCGTGCGATCATGCACCGGCTCGATATTCCGCAGATTTCCACAGGCGATATGCTGCGCGAAGCCGTAGCCAGGAAGACGTCCTATGGACGTGAAGCTAAAGCAAGAATGGATGCGGGCGAACTGGTCAGCGATTCTGTAGTCAATGGCATAGTCGCAGAACGGATACTGCGGGATGATTGCGAGAAAGGATTCATTCTCGACGGCTATCCGCGCACAGTCCAACAGGCGGAGACGTTCAGGAAATTGATCAATAACGGCGATCAACTGTTCGTGATTGACATTGCAGCGAACTCCCCTGGTCTGACAACACGACTTACAGGACGATTGATATGTCCAGGCTGCGGCGAAATCTATAACACGTTCAGCCGCGCCCCAAGCGTCGAGGGTGTGTGTGATGTTTGCGGCTGGAGCCTGTTCCAGCGTTCCGACGACCGTGAAAATCTGGTACAAGAGCGGTTCCGGACATATAAAGAAGAAACACATCCTTTGGTGCAGTACTACAACCAGCTTGGCGTCTATCACCAGGTGGACGGCATGCGGCCGATCGAAGAAGTCACGAAACAGATTCTCTCGATCATCGACGGCGTTGATCAAAAAAAAACTCTGATCCCCGTCACAGCGGAGGAAAGTAAACCGTTTGCCTAAAGAAGACGCTATCGAAGTGATTGCAACTGTGATTGAGCCTTTGCCCAATGCGATGTTTCGCGTCGAGCTGGACAATAAGCACCAGGTGCTGGCTCACATCTCGGGAAAAATGAGGAAGAATTTCATCCGGATTCTTCCCGGAGACAAAGTGGCCGTCGAGCTTTCTCCATACGATCTGACCCGCGGCCGAATCGTATACCGGTATAAGTAGGGGAAATTCGGGATCAGACCCGAAGAGGTTTTATGAAAGTCAGAGCATCCGTTAAGAAAATTTGTGACAAGTGCAAGATCGTTCATCGCAAGCGTGTCGTGCGCGTGATTTGCGTGAACACCAAGCACAAACAGAGACAGGGGTAATCTATGGCGCGTATTGCTGGCGTGGATCTTCCGCCGAACAAGAGAGTGGAGATCGGGCTGACCTATATCTACGGCATCGGACGGCCGCAGGCGAACAAAATCCTGGCCTCCACCGGTATCAACCCGGATACCAAAGTTCGTGAACTGAACGACGACGAAATCAACAAGATTCGTAAGGTCATCGAAGAGCAGTATCGGATCGAAGGTGACCTGCGCAAGGACACTTCATTTAATATCAAGCGGCTGATGGAAATCGGGTCGTATCGCGGGCTGCGCCATCGGCGCGGTTTGCCGGTTCGAGGCCAGCGAACGCACACCAATGCGCGGACGCGCAAAGGACCGCGGCGGAGCGCTATCGCAGTCCGCCGGAAAGCTACGTCAAAAACGTAACTGTAGGAGAGCGTAAATGGCTGGCCAACCCAAGAAAAAGACTGCAAAGAAGAAAGAAAAGAGGATCGTGCCGATCGGCGTGGCGCACATTCAGGCGACGTTCAACAACACCACGGTCACGATCGCGGACCAGGAAGGCAACGTCGTGTGCTGGTCGAGCGCCGGCTCGCTCGGTTTCAAAGGTTCTCGAAAGGGGACACCGTTCGCCGCGCAGCAAGCCGCTCTGACCGCGGCAAATCGCGCGCGTGAGGCCGGAATGAGGACATTGGAAGTCAATGTCAAAGGACCGGGATCGGGACGCGATTCGGCGATTCGCGCGCTGCAAACCGCAGGTTTGGAAGTGCGCGCGATCCGAGACGTCACGCCCATCCCCCATAACGGCTGCCGCCCTCCGAAGAGAAGAAGAGTTTAATTTTTAGGAGATTACATTGGCTAGATATATAGGTCCTGTTTGCAGGCTCTGCCGTAGAGAGGGAATGAAGTTATTCCTGAAAGGCGAGCGCTGCTTTAAACCGTCGTGCGGGATCGAAAAGAGAAATTTCGCGCCCGGACAGCACGGCCGCGATCGAAGAGCGAAGATCGTCGGATACGGACTGCAGCTACGTGAAAAGCAGAAGGTGAAACGTATCTATGGCGTGCTCGAGAACCAGTTCCGCACCTATTTCGAGAAGGCTGTCCGTCAGAAAGGCGTTACCGGCGAAAATCTCCTCGCACAGCTCGAACGCCGGTTGGACAATGTTCTGGTACGCCTGGGATTTGCAACATCCCACGCGCAAGCACGGCAGTTTGTGCGGCACGGGCATGTTCTGGTGAACGGCAAAAAGGTCAACATTCCTTCCTATCAGGTCGCCGTGGGCGAAGAGGTTAGCCTGAAGGACAAGATGAAGAAGAACGTCCAAGTCGCCACCGCACTGGAGTTGGTCGGCGGGCGCGGAACTCCGCACTGGCTCGAACTAAATAGCGAGAATGTGGCCGGCAAAGTCCTGGGTCTGCCCAAGCGCGAAGACATCAATATGCCGATCCAGGAAAGAATGATTGTGGAGTTGTACTCCAAATAATTGTGTGCACGAATTTCGGAATTCGTTCACACAGATCGGGAGGATTTTATAAATGCTTTGGAAAGGCTTTCAAAAACCAAAAAGATTAATCTCCGTCAGCGAGCCAGCACCGACGGAGACATATGCTCAATTTTCTGCACAGCCGTTTGAGCGCGGCTTCGGCACGACTATCGGGAACGCGCTCCGCCGGGTGCTGCTTTCCTCGATCGAAGGTGCAGCCATCACCGCTGTGAAGATCGAGGGCGTGCTGCACGAGTTCTCATCAATTCCCGGTGTCGTCGAAGATGCGACTGACATCATTCTGAATCTGAAGCAGATTCCGCTGAAGCTGCACGGCGAAGAGCGGAAAACGATCTATCTCAAGGCGCTTCAGCCCGGAGTCTATACATCAGGTAACATCGAGCACGATCCCGACGTCGAGATTCTCGACAAGAACATCTATATCGGCACCGTCAGTGAAGGTGGCTCGTTGCAGATCGAAATGCGGGTCCAGAATGGCCGTGGATACGTTTCAGCCGACCGCAATTTCGACGAAGATCTCGGTATCGGTTATATCCCGGTGGACTCGGTTCATTCGCCGGTTCGTAAAGTGAACTACTACGTGGAAGCCGCTCGTCTCGGCCAGGTAACCGACTACGATAAGCTGACGATCGAGATCTGGACCAACGGTTCGATACCGCCGCAGGATGCGCTGGGTCTCGCAGCAAAGCTGATCAAAGATCACATGCAGATCTTTATTCAGTTCGAAGAAAAAGAGGAACCGATGGAGGAGCCGGCCGAGATTCGTCATGATGCGGCGGCGGAGCACTTGAACAAATCGGTGGACGAGCTCGAGCTTTCCGTTCGCTCGTACAATTGCCTGAAGAATGCGAACATTCGAACGATCGGCGAGCTCGTTACCAAGAGCGAAGCGGAAATGCTCAAGACGAAAAATTTCGGCCGCAAGTCACTCAATGAGATCAAAGAAATTCTTGCAAGCATGGGCCTCTCGCTTGGTATGAAAGTTGACGAGCATGGACGCCCAGTGATGCCGGCGCAGACGGAACAGACCGTATGAGACATCTCAACGCACACCGTAAGCTCAGCCGGAACACGTCGCATCGGCGTGCGCTACTGCGGAACCTGGTGACGGATTTGCTCGATCATGGACGCTTGATGACCACGCTGCCAAAGGCAAAAGAAGTGCGGCCGCTCGCGGAGAAAATGATCACACTCGGCAAGCGCGATAACCTTCACGCGCGCCGGCAACTGCAGGCATTCTTGTTGCGTGAAGCGGTCGCCAAAAAAGTCTGCGATACCATCGCCCCGCGTTTTGCCGACCGTAACGGGGGTTACAGCCGAATCATCAAGCTCGGTAATCGCAAAGGGGATGGCGCGGATCTTGCAATCATTGAATTGCTCGGAAGCGAACTTGAAGTGAAGAAAGCCGAGCGCGCCGAGAAGGCGAAAGAGAAACAGGGCAAGAAAGCCGAAAAGGAAGAAGAAGAGTAGCAATAGCGGCGCAGGCTCTTCCGACGACGGTTTAATTAAGGCGGTTTCCACCGGGAGGCGGTCACCGTGGAGACGGCGGACGTGCCGAGGTTGCCTGCCGCATCCTGGGCTTTGGCCTGGAGCTGGTAGGTGGCGCCGGGCTTGGCCGGGACATCCCACGTGAAGGTGTAGGGGCTCGCGGTTTTCGAGGCTAAGAGCGCGCCGTTCACGTACAGCGACACCTGGGTTACGCCGATGTTGTCGGAGGCGCTGACCGTGACCGTGACGGTCGATCTCCTCGAGACCTCCGCGCCATTGGCCGGTGCGGTGATTGCCGCCGTGGGCGACGTCGTGTCGGGGACGATGGTGATGGCGACGGCGGCTGAGGTCCCGGAAGCCGCCGCATTATCCGTCGCCCGGGCGGTGAGCGTATAGCTCCCTACTGGGACGCCACTCCACACGACGCTGTAAGGCGCCGCGGTATCGGTCCCGATTAGGGTCGAGCCCTGGAAGAACTCGACCTTCGTCACAATGCCATCTGGGTCGGAGGCGCTGGCGCTTACCGTGATCGAAGCCGGGGCCGTGAAGGTCGACCCGTTGGCCGGGCTGGTGAGGCTCACCACAGGAGGCTGGTTGGGCGCGGTCTGGGGCACGATCCGGCGACGTTGTCTAGGAAAGCGGTGTTATCTCCCCCTCCCGTATTGAGCCCTACAAACTTAACCGTATGTCGACGGCCGCTCCGATCCAATCGAGCCGGTCCGGACGGTTCGCATTTACCGGATAGATGTCGTTCGAGATCCAATCCGCGCCGAGGATGTACTGCAGCAGCCATTCAGTACAAAAAATCGGTAGGAATTTGGAAAGGCATTCATGCCGCGAAGCGCAAGAGTAAGAGGTGCCGCGAAATATCAGGACTTCGGCGATCGATGGTCGAATACGTTCACGCCCCCGCGTTAACCGGCCGGGTACCAGTGCATTCAATCAAGTTGATGGTTGAACATGTCGCAGTGCCGGACACGCAAACGGATTTGGATGGCCACAAAGAGGCACAAAAATCACAGAATGCTTTCCGCTTTCTTGTTGTGTTTCCTCGTGCGTCTTTGGCGATTCCCTTTGCCCGACGTTGGTGCCTTTGTTTTCTGCTGTTATATGATGTAGGCATCGTGTCCACTCCAGAAAAGAACGATTTTCATGTCGACATGACTTTCACAGGCCGGGATTCGAACTATGCCTGGCCAGTTGCGATCGGGGTCGCTATAGCCGGCATTATTTTTATTGTCCTGACCATGACAACGAATGTGGCGGCGAAGCTCTTGCCCATGAGTGACGAGTACCTGCAAATCATGGTACCGGTCGCACCGGATGGCGGCGAGCCCCTTAGCCTCACGATGCTGACACACGACATCAACGAGAAGACGATCTCTGTTAGCGGCTCGGTAATGAATCGCTCCACTCAGCCGATGTCGAATATCATCGCCGTCGTTGAACTTCAGGACACGACCGGTCGTTTCCCACAAACGCAAGAAATCCCAGTGATGCCGGTCGACCTGCCGCCCCAAGCCACCGGAACCTTCATGGCCATGGCGACACTCCAGGAAAAGCCTGGCGGGTACATCGTGAAATTTCGCTTCGCAGATGGCCCATTCATTCCGCACAAAGACGAACGTGGGCCCGCGATTACGATAACGCCACAACCTACGGGAAAATGACCGGCAACGTCTTATGTGTCCTTTGTGCTTTTTTGTGGCTGATCGTTCCTCGTGTCGATCCGCTTCATTTCGAGATCACGAGCAATCTGCCCACAGCATCCGGCCGTCTGTTCATAGTCATCGCTAAATCGGATCGGCCCGAGCCGCGTACAAGAATAGGCGAAACGGGTATGAATGCGCCGCCAGTTCTTGGGCGTGATGTTAAGAATTTTGCTCCTGGCGGTGTTGCTTCGATCGACAGAACAGCCGCAATCTTTCCGATCCCCAGCCTGGATGCGCTTCCTGCCGGCGATTACTATATTCAAGCGCTGTTCGACTCCAATATTGACTTCGGGTCCGTGAACGCACCGGGCAACCGGTACAGCGAGGTTCAACGGGTCCGTCTCGATCCCGGCGCGGGTGGTACGATCAAGCTGTCGCTAACGAAAACGATTCCTGCCGAACAGGTTCCTGCGGACGACCAGTATGTCAAGTACGTCAGAATCCAATCGAATCTGCTGACGCGATTTCATCGGCGGCCGATCTATCTGCGGGCCGGCGTCATTCTTCCGAAGGATTACGGAACGCCGAACCGTCGTTGGCCCTTGCGGGTGCACATCGGTGGATATGGCACACGTTACCCTGCAGTTCAGCGCTTGATGGCTCCCAGCTCGGAATTCCGGCGGATGTGGCTCGCCGACGACACACCTCGATTCATTTATCTTCAGCTCGACGGCGATGGACCGTATGGTGATCCTTATCAAGTGAACTCGGACAACAGCGGCCCATACGGCGATGCCATCACTCGCGAAGTGATTCCATACGTCGAAAAAACATTCCATGCTGTCGGTGAGCCGTATGCCCGTGTGTTGGACGGCGAATCAACGGGCGGCTGGGTATCGCTTGCACTGAAAGTCTTTTATCCCGATTTCTTCAACGCGGTGTGGTCGTCTTGCCCGGATGGCGTTGATTTCCGAGGCTTCCAATTGATCAACATCTACAAGGACACCAACGCCTACTTCGACGATCGGGGCGTTGAGCGTCCGAGCAAGCGCGATATCAGCGGAAAAGTTGAATTCACGATTCGACATGAATGCCGGATGGAGAATGTGATCGGGGCCGGCGACAGTTGGACGATGTCCGGGCAGCAGTGGGGCGCCTGGAATGCAACATACAGTCGCCGCGGCGCGGACGGCCATCCCGTGCCTTTGTGGGATCCGAAGACGGGCGTGATCAATAAATCTGTCGTGGATCACTGGAAGAAGTACGACCTCCGCATGCTTCTCGAGCAAAACTGGATGACGCTCGGTCCAAAGGTTCGTGGGAAAATTCACATCTCCGTCGGCGAAGCCGACGACTACTACTTGAACAATGCTGTTCACCTGCTCGATGATTTTTTCAAGAAAGCCGATCCGCCCGCCGATGCGCGAATCTCCTATGGGCCAGACCGTGGCCATTGTTGGAACAGCCTTTCCGAACCGCAGATGATGAATGAGATGGCTATCGCAGTGGAACAGTCGAATCCGCATTTGCCGCGCCGGCAAGAGCAGCAGAGTGGAACGGAAGCTCGACTGCGCGGGTTGAGTGTTGTGGTTCCGTGACTCGCATCTGTGTATTCTGTGGTTCCAGCACGGGGCTTCGGCCTGCATACGTTAATGCCGCTCGCGCTATGGGACAAGCGCTGCTGCGCCGTCACCTCGGACTGGTATACGGCGGTGGCTGTGTCGGCTTGATGGGAACAATTGCGGACGCCGTGCTGAACGGTGGCGGCGAGGTGAGGCTCTCGTCGAGCGCGAACTCGCACACAGGGATGTTGCGCAATTGATTGTGGTCCGTTCGATGCACGAGAGAAAAGCTAAAATGGCCGAACTCTCCGATGCGTTCATTGCGATGCCTGGTGGGTATGGCACATTTGAAGAATTTTGCGAGATCATTACGTGGGCGCATCTCGGGCTGCATCACAAGCCCTGTGGGATATTGAATGTCGATGGCTACTACGATTCGCTGCTGATGCTTTTTGATCGTGCTGTCGAGGAAGGCTTTCTGAAACCTGCGAATCGCCGGCTTGTCATCGAGCAAACCAATCCGGATCGGTTGCTGGATTTGCTGGCGACATCCACTCCACCGCAAACAGAGAAATGGATTACCCGCGATGAGTCCTAGAGCGCTTTTGACATTGACGGTACTGCCCGAACGATACGCCATCTGCCGTCTGGACGCACACGCTGATGGGCCGCAATGGGCCGCGAGAGGACAGTTCGTGTCGATTTCGAGGACCCCGGATGAGCTATCTATCGTTTGCCTGGAAGCCAACGTTCCCGCCGACGTCGCGCATGCGCCGGGCTGGCGCATCTTAAAATGCGAAGGTCCACTGGACTATGCGCTTGCCGGAATCATGGCATCGCTAGCCGAGCCGCTGGCGGATGTGGGCGTGCCGATCTTTCCGATCGCGACTCATGATACCGATTACATCCTGGTCAAAGAGCAGCATTTGGAAACCGCCATTAACGCGCTCACTGGTTACGGTCACGCCGTCCGTGCGTGACCTGCCGAAGCTATATGAGGAGTTGGCCTCATGGTTTCACCTATTGTCGTCGCCGTCCGACTATGCCGAAGAGGCCGAGTTTGCGCGCGCCCTGATCGTTGAGGAAAGCTCCGTCCGGCCTCTCACGATGCTTGAACTCGGATCCGGCGGAGGCAACAATGCGTCACACCTGAAAGCCCATTTCAAAATGACGCTCGTGGATCTTTCTCCAGGTATGCTCGAGCTGAGCCGGAAACTGAATCCGCAGTGCGAACACATTCAAGGCGACATGAGGACCTTGCGCCTCGGGCGGACGTTTGATGCCGTCTTTATTCATGATGCAATCATGTACATGGCAAACGAGCACGAGCTTCGCCTGGCCCTGGAAACCGCATCGACCCATTGCAAACGCGGCGGCGCTCTGCTGGTTATGCCGGACATGATTAAGGAGACATTCGTTTCTCTGACCACGCACGGCGGTCACGACGACGAAGCGGCAAATGGGCGCGCTATCCGTTACATTGAATGGACCTTCGATCCGGATACTTCGGACACCACGTACACAGTGGATTTCGCATACTTGCTCCGCGAAAGCAATCAGCCCGTCCGCGTTGTACATGACACTCATGTATTTGGACTTTATCCTCGCGATACATGGCTCAATCTGTTGCGCTCCGCCGGTTTTGAACAGCCGCGCGCCGTTGCCGACCCATGGGGCCGTGAGGTATTTGTAGGTAAGAAACTATGATCATCAAACCACTTGGGACTCCTTGGGAAACGCCGGACCCCTATCTCTTCTGCATGTATCACAAAGATGCTTATCCCGCAGGCAACCAACAATTAGGGCCAGCTGCCTTGCTCGCCGGCAGGAACATTGGCCAGGATTTTGAAGGCAAGGACGGTTGGCGGATGTATCACGGGCAGACGGTTCCCGGCTTTCCGCAGCATCCGCATCGTGGGTTCGAGACGGTGACCATCATGCGTCAGGGTTTCATCGACCATTCCGATTCGCTTGGAGCGACGGCGCGGTTCGGACCTGGCGATGTTCAGTGGCTCACGGCAGGGCGTGGCATCGTACACTGCGAGATGTTTCCTCTCCTGAATTCAGACACGTCGAATCCGCTCGAGCTGTTTCAGATCTGGTTGAATCTGCCGCGTGTTAGAAAACTGGTCGAACCATATTTCGCGATGCTGTGGGATGAAGGGATTCCGAAGCATATCGTCGATGGAACGGAAATCACTGCTGTTGCTGGCCGGGTCGGGGATATTCCAGCGCCGCCACCACCGCCGGACTCATGGGCAGCAGTGCCTGATGCCAACCTGGCTATATGGACGATTCGAATGGCGCCGCGTGTGCGATGGATGATGCCTGGGACGCAAACAGGCACAAATCGAACGATCTATTTTTTCCGCGGTAGCTCCTTGCGGATTGGTAATGAACGGCTGGAGCGCCACGCATCCGTGCAGCTCGATGCAAACGAAGTAATCTTTGAAAATGGGCCAGACGAAAGCGAGTTCCTGTTGTTGCAAGGCCGACCAATCGGTGAGCCGGTGGTGCAGTACGGGCCGTTTGTTATGAACTCGCGCGACGAAATCCAACAGGCGTTTCGCGATTACCAGCGCACTGGCTTCGGCGGCTGGCCCTGGCGTTCCGACGAGCCGGTGTTCCCGCGCACCGAAGGCCGGTTTGCCCGTCACGCGGATGGGCGAGTGGAGCGCCCGGCACTGTAACCTTTTAACGCACATCGTTGCGGACGATCTTTCCACTTTTCATCACAAATTTCACGCGCTGAAGCTCCGTGATGTCCGCGAGCGGGTCGCCGGAAACCGCGATGAGGTCGGCGTATTTGCCTTTCTCGATCGAGCCGATCCGGTCCAACCACCCCAAGACCTCGGCGTTGATGATTGTTCCGGATTGAATGGCGCGCGCCGGACTCATGCCTGCGCGCTTGACTAGCGCCTCGAAGTCGAGGGCCTGTGTGCCATGGGCGTAGGTAGAGCCATCGGCCCCGCTGCCCACCATGATTTTCATTCCCTTGGTCGCAGCTGCCATGGTCACTGCCTTCTCAAAAATGGGAATCATGCGGAATTTGCCGCCGGTGCTCTTGTTGTCGCTGTCATCCATATAGGGCTCGAGATAGCGAACAAACGTTGGATCGTAGTAGAGACCTTTTTGCACCATCATGTTCGCCTGCTCTTGATTGAGCCCGAACGCATGCTCGATTGTGTCGCAGCCGGCGATAATCGCGTTCTTTTGGCCTTCTCCTCCGAGGACGTGGCATGCCGCCTTGTGCCCGAGGCGGTGCGTCTCGTCAATCAGTGCCTGCAGTACGGGCATTGGATACGTCAATTGATATTGAGCATCGCCTGTTGGTGTGAACGAATACGCTCCTGTTGGAAACAGCTTGATCCAATCGATACGGTGGTCGATGTGCTCGCGGACCGCGGCCCGCGCTTCTTCAACAGAGCGGACGACGGTGCTCGCCAATGGATTTCCCGGTGTGGCGTTCGCGGCTCCTCCCCAGACGATTCCCCGGCCGGATACTTGAAACCTGGGGCCATCAATGCGGCCTTCGTTAATAGCGTCGCGGATATCGACATCCGCATAGCCGTTGCCGTGGGAGCTCATGTCACGCGCCGCGGTGAAGCCCGCCCGGAGGTCCGCTTGCAAATTGTGGATTGCGATGAGGGTTGAAGTCTCGCGGGACATCCCGGCTTTGGGAGTGTTGAACATGTGCGTGTGCGCATCGATCATGCCGGGCAGGACCGTTGCCTGGCTGAGATCGATCACTTGGGCTCCAGCGGGAACCTTAATTTGACCTTCGGGTCCAACATCCGTGATGCGCTCGCCCTGTAGAATCACAACCTGCCGCGTTAGCATCTGACCGGTCTTGCTGTCGAATAAACGGCCTGCACGGACGGCCGTTAATCGGGCAGCTGGCGCGCATTGAAAAATACCGCCATCTGAGCCGACGCATGGCGTCGGACCCGCCCCCCGCCATGGAGCCGGCGGCGGCTGTACTTGCGCCCAAAGCGCGATTGCGATCAAGAATGAGCCGAAAACCGCCAAGATCGATTTGCGTCGCATCGTAACCTCCATCAGAATTTCAACTACCCGTAATAAGACTTCAATCGCATCCAGAATTCGGTCCAGCACGTTCCGGCACAGAAGGATGTCGGGATGATACGTCAACTCTTCATTCAAAGTGATTGCTGCTATGTCCGGCTAGCTTACAGGATTCGAAATTCAGCTCCAAGAAGTTAGAGAACCTACCCCACGCTTGGTTACTTGAGCAATCTAAGCTTCTTGGCGATCCGTTTGCGTGCCGTGTTATCTGGGGCCACGCCGCTGGCCGATTCATAGGCGGCTTTCGCTTCCGCAACACGGCCGCGACCAGCTTCGATATCCCCGATCTGTTCAAACAGCTCTGAATTCTGTGGGTTCAAATCGGCTGCCGTGCGCAATTCTTTAATCGCACTCGCAGCATCCCCGCTTTTGACAAGTGATGTGGCTAGCGCTACGCGCGCCGCAATGTATTCAGGCCGAAGCGCCAACACGGCGCGATATTCTTCGATGGCGCCGGCGGTGTCGCCTTGATCGGCGAGAAAACCGGCCAGGCTAATGTGCGAGGGCACGTAATCGGGCGCCTGCCGCAGGTTGGCGCGCCACAGGTCGATCGCTTCGCGCTCACGGCCTTTTTCATTCGACAGCAACAACGCGAGATTATGAGCGGCGGCCAGAAAACCGCGCTTCTTCTCCAGTGCCCGCCGGTA
>QHXA01000049.1:23015-27159 GCA_003222755.1 Acidobacteriota bacterium | reverse complement strand
AGGAAGCCTCGGCTTCCTTGCGGGAGTTCAACCTTTGGTACACGAGGCCCAGGTTATAGCGCAAGTAGCTGTACTCCGGCGTGAGCCGAATCGCTTGCTCGTACGCACGGATGGCGGCTTTGGAATCGCCCATTTCAACCAAAGCTAGCGCTTCGTTATGCAGCGGGTAAGACCAATGCTGCGCGCGCCGGATCGCATCGCGAAACGCGGGAATCGCTCTTTCAAATTGCGCCTGCTCCAGGTACGCGATGCCCAGTGCGTTATAACCGTAAGCCGTGCCCGGATCCATCCGCACGGCCTGTTCCAGCAGCTCCGCAGCCTCGGAGAATTTCTTATCAAACAGCAATGTCCGACCGCGAAAGAAGTCTTCTCGCGCCTCCAGCAGCAACGATTCCCCGGTGAGCTTTCGCGCCGCTTCAGTGTAGCGCGCAGCCGTATCGCTCGTGCCTGCGGACTCTCGTCCCCGGCCAGATACCTTAACAGCGCCTCTTGTCCCCTATCCTCCAGCGCCACGCGAAGCTCGTTCGACACCTCCCCATAGCGTTGCGCGCTCAGGTCGATCTTGAGGTCCGCCAGAGCCTCAAAAGCGTTGTCGAGCTGCTCCGTTAACAACCGGCCGCCGGCAATTGCCGCTCTGAGGCGCTCCAGATCCTGCGTCGGCTCCAGAGTGGCAGGCAACTGCGGCTCCGCGGAAGCTAGGTTTGTCGAGGCCAGGTACAGCGGTTCGCCGTTCCGGAAATCGTACAACATCCGCCAGTGCGACACCTCAATGCCAGGCTTTTTCAGATCCGAGAGCTTCACGTTGCCGACATCGGAGTTGCTGATATCAGTGGGGTGCTGCTTGTCACTAGTGGCTTTAGGCACCTGCGTCACCACGTACCGGATCAGCTCGTTGCCATCCACCGTACCGTCATTGTTTTCGTCTGCCGCCCCGGAGATGCCGTTGATCACGAAATAACTGAACGCCCCATGCCCTTTGCCGAACTGCGGACCTTCAAAGGACAATTCCCGTGTCCGCGAGGCCATTAAGCCCAACAGTTGTCCATCGGCATCCTGCAAGTGCTGCACGTCGGCATTGACGTTTGTGTTGTGAATCGAACCGATCGTGCTCGCTTTGCAGACGTCGGCGAAAATGATTACGCGACCGACTTTGGACAATTGCTCTTCAAACAAGGACTTCAATTCGGCCATCGGAAGAGCGGTGGTCTTGAGATCCTGCGGGTCCGAATCGTAGGTTAGGATAAAGGCATTTTTGCTGCCCGGAATCTCTACCGTGCCGTGGCTGGCCACGAGAATCACCACGGTGTCGTTCTTGCCCGCCCGGCGCTTCAGGAAATCCTGGAAGCCCAGGCGCACCGCCGCGAGAGTAGCCTTCTCATCCGTGAGCAGCATGACATTTTCGGGCGCCAAACCACCGCCCCGCGGACTCTGAACGAGTCTGCCGAAATCGGCTGCATCCGCACCGGCGAACTGCAACGAGAGTTCCGGCCTCTTGAATTTTGAGACGCCGATCAGCAAAGCATAGGTTTGGCCCTCGCCTGCCGTCGTTGCGCTTGCCGCCGCCGCGCTGGCGACTAGCGCCTGCTGCAGTTCGAAGATCTTACTCTTGATCCAGACCGCATCCGGCCACTGCGCACGGAGTTTCGTATACGCCTCCAGTGCGTTCGCTGGCAGATTGTGGTCTTCAAAGAAGGTCGCAACGCCTACCAGCGCCGCCTCATCATTGGGATTGGCCGCGAGGGCAGTTTCGAATGGAGCCAGCGCTGCCGCTACATCGGCCGGCAGCTTGTCGCGGGGGACCGGCGCAACCGCTGCCTCGTCGCCGCCTCGAACCATCGTGACGCCATAATGCTGCTGGCTCGCTACCGCAACGCGCAACGCTCGCGGCAAGCTGCAGGATCGCGCCGGAGATTGCAACAGTTTGCCGGCCTTAACCTTCGGCTCCTTCGCCTCGAACCGGACCTCGCCGGACGGCTCCAAAGTCTCAATCGCGTTTGCGGGACAGAAAAGAAATGACGCAGTTGCGCTTTCCGTCTTAAGGGTGTCTCCGGAAAAGAGCAGGTCGCCCGCTCGGGCCGCCAACGGCGTCTCGGCGTTGAACCGCACCAGTTTGCTTCCGCCGGCCGAGAGCACCAGGCCGAGGGGCTGTTCTGTCTGTTGGGCCAGCGCTGCCGTCGAAAACAACAACAGCGCCGATACGCCGAGCGCGATCTTCCATGAGATTGGCCTAACCATTCTGTACAAAAGCGGCTTTAGCCGCGGCGAGTGTCGACGGGACAGTAAAAAGCGTCATCGGGACCGTCTTCCCACGCACCGCCACAGTTCCAATCGGCGCGGTTTCCACTTCATCGCCAAGAAGGGACTGTGTTGCTTTGCTGATGAGCAATCTGGTCTTGTGCTCTTTATTAAGGCTTTCGAGGCGCGAGGCCAAATTCACGGTTTCTCCGAGCACCGTGTATTCCATTTTGTCGCATGAACCGACGTTGCCGATCAGCACCAGCCCGGTATGGATGCCGGCGCCGGTCTGAAAACGGCTGGGAGCCGTGACGATCCTAGCGGCGCACCTGACTGCGCGAACCGCATGGTCGCCCGGCATGGCCCCTCCGTCATCATCGGAGAAAACAGCCAGGATGCCGTCGCCGATAAACTTGTTCACGTGACCGCCATACGCCACGATGAGGGAAACCATCGTGGTCAGGTATTCATTCAGCAACTGCACTACTACTTCCGGTCCCTGCTCCTCGGATGTCTTTTCAGTGAACGCTGTGAAACCGCGGATGTCGGTGAACATGATCGTGACCGTCTGGCGTTTCCCGGACAGCTCGATGGCTTGAGATTTGTCAAGAGTGCTTGCCAGTTGCTTTCCGACGAACAGCGATATCGCGGTATGAAAGAGATTCCCACGCCTTTCTGCGGTGGCAAACCGGTAGACGACCGACGCGATCGCACACAGTGTCACCGCGACCAGCAGCTCCGCCGAGGTTATGATCATACCCATACGAAACAAAATCTGCGTTGAAACAAGAATACCGAGGACCTCGAGCAAAAGCGCCGCAACGGCCCGGTTTGCGGGCAGACTCATCACCATGCCGGCCGCGATCGCGGCAGCCAATAGCAATCCCAGCACTCGACCCCACTCGGGTACGTACTGCAGATAGCGTCCTTCCAGGATTGTGTGAACCGTGTTGGCGTGAATCTCGACGCCGGCGGTGGTCCATTTGGGCCCCGTGAAAAATGTGAAGAACGGCGTCGGAAACCGGTCATCGATACTGTCCGTGCCAATCAGCACGATCTTTCCTTCGACCCAATCGCGCAACTTAGCTGTATTGCCAGCGCGCGCAGCCGCTACAAAATCAGCGAGAGATACGCTGTGGAACGTGTTCGGGCCCCCCGCATAATTGATGAAGATGGACCGTTCCGGTGAAATCGGTACCTGGCGTCCCTGAAGTTCCAATCGGCCGTTCTGGAACGTTGCATCTTGGCCAAGAAACTTCTCAGCAACTCGCAAAGCGAGGCCGCGCGCGGGAGGCAGTTCTGCGGGATTCGGCGAAGGAGCCTCGAGTAGCTCCTGCCGCCGCACAAAATCGTCTGGATCCGCCGTCAAATTCGCATAAGCCGATAGGCCCAACGCCGCGGCCATCATGTTAATCGGCACCGGTAGGGTGTCTTGGTTTGTGTTGAGAGAAGAGACATACCCACACACCACCGGAACCGGCGACGTACTTACAGCCTCCGCGAGCATGCGATCATAATCGGGCTCCCATTTTTCAACCGGGACTCCGAATGCCAGGTCGAGGCCAATGACTTTGGCGCCTGCCTGTCCCGCCGCTTTGATGGCTTGCGCGTAATAACGGTGCCAGAACAGCCGGAGATCATGAAATGTATCAAGCGCTTTCTGGTCCGCCACCAGGAGCACTATATTGCTCGGTGCAATGCGCAGCTTACCCCGCAAAACGAACTGCGCATCGGCGGCTTTGAGATTGAGGATCTGAAAGAAAGGAACACTGCTAAGAAACCGTGCGCCGATCGCCGAGCCTGTCACTATCACCGCAATGATGGCCCAGCGGCTCCATTTCTGATTCATGGGAAGCGAACAATACTACGATGCCCTGTATGCGCGCAACTGCCTCACGGTATGTCCGGT
>QHXA01000049.1:15312-23004 GCA_003222755.1 Acidobacteriota bacterium | reverse complement strand
GCTTACTTCACGGCGTTGCTTCAACACCCGTACCAATCTTGCGCTTACTCGGGGGACCGGGTACAATGCCGCGTCTCCAGTAACCCTGATCAGTGAAATCCGGGAGCGCTCGTCAGCGCAGGCGAGAATTGAGATGCTCTCCTTTCATCAATTGGCCAATTTAGGGCACTGGCATTTTAGGAGGAAGTGCAGATGCACACAGATAGGATTCTGTCGAAGATCGCGGTGCTGTTTTTATTTCTCATCATCAATTCGGTAGCCTCTGCTCAGACACCGGTGCTTTCCGAAAGGCATTGCTATAGCTTTGGAAGCGACAGTTGTGCAGTAGCTATCCAGGTGGACGTTAGCCTGGCTGCAGCGAAGTACCAATGGAAATATACGGTCACGAACAACTCTTATAATCCGCATGGGGGAAACGGCGTTTCGGGATTGGACTTTGGGTTTCCAACGGTCACGCCACCCACGGATTTCAGTGGCATCACGCCGCCGAATTCAAATTGGCGCTGTAGCTGGGGCGTTTGCAATCTGCCGAGCCAGTATAAGGGTATCCTGCCACCCACTGGCGCCGGCGTGTTCCAGTTCACTACATTGCCCCGCAAAATCGTCACGAGCACGACGGGCAGGTTTTATACGCGTCCGGAAAACCCATTTATCCGGGTATCTCTGTCCTCGGGAACGCCGCCGGGGTTGGAGATTCCTGACTTCATAAGCGCGCCAATGACGGTGGCCGGCAACGTGTTCGGTATTATCGGAAATAGCATCACTCCGGCCGCCGGAGTCGGCGCTACTATCGGTGATAGCGCCCGCTGGCAGGTCGACACCCTCAATGGAAACGAGTACATCTACAATGCCGATTTCATTGTGAATGCCGGTGTGATTTTGAACGGAAACTTGTATGTGCCCACCAAACAGGGGCTGCACTTCGCACTGACGCGCGCGTATAACAGCGAAGATTTTTATTCCGGGCCGCTGGGACAAGGTTGGACCCATTCCTACAATGTGTTCTTAACCATCAGCGCCAGCGCCGTAACGGTGAAATTGGGGGACGGCAAGCAGATCGTGTTCCAATCTAGCGGTGGAACGTACACGCCGCAACCCGGCGTGTTCGACATCCTGGTCCGCAATACGGATGGGTCATTTACTCTCACGAAGCCAGATTTCACTGTGCTGACCTTCGATTCGTTGGGCCGGCTGAGAAGCGTTGCGGACAAGAACCGAAACACACAAACGCTGGCCTACAACAGTTTGGGCTTACTGGCAAGCGTAACGGATGTGGATGGCATCAGCGTTTACGTCTTCAGCTACGATACGAATTTGCATCTCACCAGCGTCAGCAGCCCTGGAGGGCGAACGGTCAGATACTCCGTGATTAACGGGCTGCTCTTGACGTTTACAGATACTCTAGGCAACACGACCGTCTACACGTACAACAGCGACAACGTCCTCACTCTCCTCGCCGACCCGAACGGCAATCCAGCGGTCCAGAACTCATACGATGGAGCAGGACATATATTTTCAACAACAAGAAGGCCGGCGCCCGGTGTCTCATACGTGACAAGGTATCAGTATGATACGCCATCAACAGGGACCACCACTGTTACGGACCCGCTCGGGAACCAGACTCAATACGTATACAACAGCTCGTTGCAACTAATCGAGATTATCAACGCACTTGGGAAAACGACGAGGTTCGAATACGATCCCCAGAACGAAATCAAGAGCATAACAAACCCGGCCGGAGAGACGAGGCGATACACCTACGATTCCCGGGGAAACCTTTTGAGCACAACCGATCCGCTGAATCACACGACGATCTATGTGTATGACGGGATCCGTTTGGACTGTGGTCCCACGCCCAGAAATGATCGGGTCGCGCTTACTGATGCAAACATGAACACGACGTTGTACTCGTACGACTGCTTCGGCGATTTACTCTCGGTTATAGACACGCTGCAAAACGTCACGAGCTTCACATACGACCCTCGAGGCAACAAGGTAAGCTTTACCAATGCACTCTCGAATACGACCTCCTATGGATATAACGCCGCTAACCGAATCGTGGGAATGGCAGATCCGCTCGGGCGCATTACAACATACACGTACGATGCAGGCGGCCGTTTGGCTTCTCAAACGATGCCAAGCGGCGCGACCACAACGTTCCAATACGATAATTACAACCGCGTAGTTTCGAAGGCGTATTCGGGCGGACTTGAGCCTCAAACCGTCAGGTATTCATACGACGGCGATGGGAACCGTCTGTCGATGACTGACCCGAGCGGCACGACAACGTACGTCTACGATGCGCTCAGCCGAATGACATCAGTCACCTTTCCAGGCAACCGCAATGTGTCGTACACGTACGATGCAAATGATAACAGAACCTCAGTTACGTATCCCGATGGCAATGTACTTTCATATGCTTACGATGCTCTAAACCGGCTGAAGGCTGTGGCCGATTTCAATGGCCAGGTGACGACGTACGCTTACGACAGCGCGAGTCGAGTCGTGAGTATCGCCTATCCGAATAGCGCGGGACTGCAGTTTACCTACGATGGCGCGGGCCGTTTGACGCGAGTACAGAACCTCTATCGCGGCGCTCCGGATCCGACTTCGAGCTTCTCGTACGTCCTGGACAATGTTGGTAACCGCCGGTCCGTAACGGATACAAACGGGACAGTAACCAGCTACAGCTACGATAACCTTTACCGGATTCTAAGTGCGATCGTAAGTGATAAGGCGACGACTTATGCTTATGATCCGGTTGGAAACCGGGTGTCAATCATCACGCCAAAAACGTCTTCCTATTACACATATGACACCGACGACCACCTCCTGACGGCCGGGGCCACAGCATTCAGCTACGATCGCGACGGAAATCTCATTCTGCGCGTATCCGGCGCAACTACGCTGACCTACACCTACAATGCGGCCGGCCGGCTCATCTCAGTTACCGGTGGCGGATCGAGCAGCGCTTTCGCCTATGACGGCGACGGCAACCGTATTCAGCAGACCGTCGATTCGGGAAGATACACATACCTGAACGATGTTTCGACGGGTTTCACGACCGTGCTCCAGGAAAGTGGTCCGAACGGCAACATCGCATACGTTCGCGGCCGCGGCCTGATCTCCGAAACAAGTCCGAATTTTCAGTTTTACTACCATTACGATGGACAGTTCAGCGTTGTCGGGCTGACGAACACAAGCGGCAGTCTTGCTCAGCGGTATGTGTACGACGTGTTCGGGACGTTGCTGGAGGACCTTCCGCCGCCGCAAATTGGAACACTTAATAAATTTCAGTACACCGGCGAAGCGCTGGATCCCGGTACGGGCTTGTATTTCTACAGAGCGAGATACTATGACCCAAGCCTCGGAAGGTTCATTTCGTCGGACCCGTTCGATACATCACCGCAATCGCTGAACCGCTATGTGTACGTCCGGAACAATCCGGCCACACTGACCGACCGGACGGGTTTTTCCTGTGATTTGGGCGACGAATCGGAATTTCCGTGTGGGCTGGAGCTGCCCTAGGCGAAGCCAAATTTCTAGCGGGCAGTTTTGTCCGTTTTGCATAGGTTGAGAAAAGCATACTCCATTCAGTTTGTCCTGGCTGTGCTCGCTTGCAGTTTTTGCACGCTGGCGCAGACGACGCAGGGGCTGATCTCGGGTCGCCTCCTCGATTCCCAAACAGGTCAGCCCGTGGCCGGAGCATCGGTTGTTTACTCGAGCACGGCGGCGGGCGACACGGGCACGGCTCAGAGTGATAGCGGCGGCTACTATTATCTCCCGCTGCTTTCACCAGCTTCTTACACCATCCGTGTCAGCGCGCCAAATTATCAGAGTCAGCAGCTCGATGAACTGGTGCTCCCCGTGGCGGCCCGGCTGGATCTCAATTTTCTGTTGCGGCCGCTCAGCGACGTTTGGGAAACGGGCCAATACAGGAGCGTTTTTCTCCCCGGGACAAAGACGATCGTAACCTTCTACGGCCCGGACGTTGATACTAATCGGACGGGTTCGTTTGAAGCGCAGCGAGGGCGAATCGCTCCATTGCAATCGACCGTATCGCAAGTGGTCGATGCGCAGCAGATCGTTGATTTGCCGCTCGCCGGCCGAGACGTGTACACCATGCTCGTCACGCAACCCGGTGTAACCGCAGATTCGACGACGGCGCGCAGCCTCGGGCTGTCGGCGAACGGCCAGCGTCCTTCGGCGTCGAGTTTCCTTCTAGACGGGATCGAGAGCAACAACTACCTTGTGACCGGACCGCTTAGCCCCATTCCGCCCGAGGCCATCCAGGAATACCGTGTATCGACGAACAACTTCTCTGCTGAGTATGGCGGCGCCTCGGGCTATCTGGCCAACGCCATAACGGCTTCCGGAACGAACGGATGGCATGGTTTGGCGTACACCGATGTCATGAACGATGTTCTGAATGCCAACGATTTTCAATCAAATCGAACCGGCTTGAGACGGACACCTCTCAAACAGATAGAGTCTGGATTCCGCATTGGCGGGCCCATCCGGCGCGACGTTCTTTTTATATCGGCCAATTATGACTTCTTTCGCAGCCGAAGCAGTCTCCCTCCGAAAAATTATAGATTGCCAACCCCAAACCTCATCGCCGCTGCGGCGCCGGACAGCATCGCTCGGAAGCTGTTGAGCGAGTTCCCGCCGCCACCGGTTAGCGGTCCGGGCCTTACAGCGATCGCCGCGTTCTCTACGCCCGTCCCGATCGATCGCTCCATCGGCTTGGCCCGAGCCGATCGCCTGTTCTCCGGCGGGGCTCATCGCCTAATGGCCAGACTGGCGGTTACCGACACGCGGCGGCCCGATTTTGCGCTGTCAAGCGTCTCCGATACATGGTTTCCTTACAAAGACTTTGTCTACGGAATTGATGAAAGGACGTACAGCCACGCCATTGCACTGCAGAGCTCATTGCGCCGAGGCATCGTAAACGAGCTCAGATTCGGGGGCGTTCTCCACGATGTCGACTTGGCAAGCCCGCACGCCGATATTCCACTGCTTTTGTCCGCCGACGGAACTGCTCTTCCCGGCGGAAATTTTATCGAGGCTCAATTTAAGCACCGTGTTCGGAGCTGGCAAGGTCTGGATAATCTGACATGGATGCGAGGGCGGCATGTCGTTACCGGTGGCGGCGGCTTTCTGGACCGGAACATCAGCGGAGTTCTTACCGCCGAGGAAAACGGACTGTACCAATTCGCAACCGCGGCCGATTTCGCAGCCGACCGGCCAAGTCTCTTTCGCACTTCGCTGGATCGCTTGGCGTTGCCGAATTTGGTTCAGCCTCGATTCGATCGAGAGTACCGGCTGCGTGAATTCTTTTTGTTTGCTCAGGACACATTCAAAATAACGCCGCATCTGACGTTGAACTTCGGCCTACGGTATGACTTCTACGGCAATCCGCATAATGTTGGACCCGTAAAGGACGCCCTGGTGCAGCTTGGAACGGGAGCGAGCTTGGCCGAACGCTTGGCCATGGCCCAATTGCGGCCCGATCGTGGCGACGAGCCCGTCTATGCCGCGGATCGGAATAACTGGGGACCGCGAGTTGGGTTTTCGTACAACCCGCGCTTTATGGCCCGTACTGTGGTCCGAGGCGCTTACGGCGTCTTTTACGACCGGATGTTCGACAACGTGTGGCAAAACGTCCGGAATAATAACTTCGTGCTGCCCGGAGCTTTTTCCACTGCCGGCCTCACAATCAATTATCTTTCCCCGGTCGCCAGCGTTCTGCCGATGTTTCAGGGTCAACCTCTGGTGACTCGTTTCGCCGATCCGGTCACGCAATCGGCGCGTGCGCCGACCACAATGTTCCAGCCCGGCCTACGTACTCCGTACGTGCAGAGCCATTTTTTTGGTATTCAACAGGCATTGACGAACCAGTGGACGGTTGAGGTGAACTACTTGGGATCTCTTGGACGGAAGCTGATCACGACGGACATCGTCAATCGAAGCAATAACGCGCCGATCGGACCCATTTGGTATCGCGCAAATCAGGGAGGCTCATCGTACAACGCAGTTTCGGTCATGGCGCGTTATCGGGCGGGATGGGCCCAATTTCAAACCGCGTATACGCTGGGTCATGTGATCGATAATCAGAGCGATGCTCTGCGCGGCGATTATTTCAACCTGAATCCGACTCGAGTCACGGCTTCGGTTGCTAGTCCCGTGATTTCCGCGTTCACGCGTGAGTTTGACAGCCGCGGCGATCGGGGAAGCGCTGATTTCGATCAGCGGCACAATCTAGTATTCTTCTCCATTTTGGACCTGCCGCGTTGGCGCGCACGGAAGTTGAGCTACCTGTTTCGGGACTGGAAGTTCTCGCAATTGGCGGCGTTCCGGTCGGGACTTCCCTTTACGGTGTTCGCGACCGCGCCAAGCGGGTCCGGCATCCTCAATCAGCGTGCGGACCTGGTGAACCCTGCCGTCCTGTATGCAGGGGCCGGAACGCCCGTAGCCGGGGGCAAACGTTATCTCAATCCGGCCGCATTCGCTATTCCGGCGACGGGCCAAGTCGGCAATACGGGCCGAAACGCGTTTTACGGGCCCGGTTTTTACAACATCGATATCTCGGTAGGCCGGTCGTTCCCGGTTCCTTGGCTGGGGGAATCCGGCCGAGCGACGTTTCGCGCCGACGCATTTAACTTTCTGAATCATGCGAACCTGAACGTTCCGGTGGCAAGTATCGCAAACCGCAACTTCGGCATCGCCCAATACGGCCGTGCCGCGTCCTCATCGGGGCTGCCGGTTCTATCCCCGGTAAACGACACTTCGCGCCAGGTCCAGCTCATCTTCCGGGTTTCTTTCTAACCTCGCGTTGATTTTTTCCGCTTCTTTGCGTAGCCTTCAAATCGCAAAGAAGGGGAAATGGTGTCTGATCTCGAGACCAAGCTGCTGAAAGAGACGATCATCGCATTGCGTAAAGAATTGGAAAGCCTTCACCATGAAAAAGGCGTGCAGATCCAGCAAGCCGTGGCTGACGCCAATGCCGAAATCCGACAGTTGCGTGAGAGCATTGTCGAATTGAGAGATCAATTGGAATTGCGAGAAGCGGAACACGAAGAAAGGATGCAAAATGTGCGCCTGCAGCACGAACACGAGTTAGCAGAACTGCACGAAACGATCACTGCGCTCCGTGGGAAGTTGGGGAAGTAGGATGAAAGTGGTAAAAGAACGCGCCGTTCAGCAGAAACCGCGGCGGCCGCGCGCCGGGCTGTCGGAGCTTCTGCTCGAGGTGTCCAACAACATTGCCGTCGCCGGCGATCTTGCCGAAGCATTCGATGTGCTTGCTCGATATACGGCGTCGGTCATCAAGGCCGAACAAGCATCCGTGTTCCTGAACGACTCCCGTGCGGGGGAGCTGTACACGCGCGTTACGGTCGGCAAAGTCACTCGCGAAATCCGAATGTTGAACCACCTCGGCGTGGCGGGCCACGTCTTCACCACAGGACAGGCGGCGATCGTCCCCGATGCTTATGCCGACGAGCGGTTTAATGCCGAGATTGACAAGAAAACTGGTTATGTGACCAAGAGCCTCTTATGCGTTCCGTTACGAACTCTTAAAGGTCAGGTGATCGGCGTGGCCGAGCTCCTGAACAAAACCGAGGGAGAATTCAGTCAAGAAGATCGTGATGTGCTCGAAGCGTTAGTGAGGCAAGCCGCTGTTGCGCTTGA
>QHXA01000049.1:3760-15265 GCA_003222755.1 Acidobacteriota bacterium | reverse complement strand
GTGTCGGAAGTTTCCACCGAAATCAAGCTCGGCCCGCTGCTCCAGAAGCTAATCGGCACCATCACGAAAATGCTGAACGCCGAACGCTCGACGCTCTTCCTCAACGACGAAAAGACGAACGACTTGTACACCGAAGTCGGCGAGGGCCTTGGTGCAACGCAAATCCGCTTTCCCAACCACAAGGGAATTGCCGGAACGGTGTTCAAATCCGTTCAAAGCGTGAACATTCCGCACGCATACGCTGATCTTCGATTCAATCCTTCCGTCGACAGGGCGACAGGCTTCTTCACTCGATCGATCCTCTGTGTCCCGGTCATCAACAAAGATGGGAAAACAATCGGCGTAACGCAAGTCCTGAATAAGCGCGGCGGCACGTTTACCGAAGAAGACGAAGCGCGCTTAAAAGCATTCACTTCACAGATCGCCATCTCGCTCGAAAACGCCAAGCTCTTCGACGATGTTCAGAATATGAAGAACTATAACGACAGCATTCTGGAAAGTATGTCGACTGGCGTTATCACTCTGAACGAGCATGGCACCATCGTCACGTGTAACGCTGCAGGGCTGAACATGATGAAACTTCAGCCGCAGGATATTCTTCAGCGTAGCGCCTCGGAGGTTTTTGGGGGCACCAACAAATGGGTGGCCGAAAAGATCGAGCTTGCCGGCCAGAAGCAGATTCAAGACGTGACGATGGATGCAGAACTGACATTTGGCGATGAAAAAATATCTGCGAACGTCACCGTCCTTCCGCTAATCAGCATCCAGCAAAAGAAGCTGGGCTCATTGGTCATGATGGAGGACATCACCAGTGAAAAGCGGCTGAAGACGACAATGGCGCGCTACATGCATCCTTCTGTCGCGGAAAAAGTGCTTCAGGCGGGAGCAGAAATTCTTGGCGGACAAAGCGGTATGGCATCCGTGCTGTTCTCTGACATTCGCAGCTTCACAACGTTGACCGAAGAACTTGGTCCGCAAGCCACCGTAAGTCTGCTGAACGAATACTTCACGATCATGGTGGATTGCATTCAATACGAAGGCGGCATGCTCGATAAATTCATCGGCGACGCCATCATGGCCGTGTTCGGTATGCCGATGGCGCACGAAGATGACGAAGATCGCGCGGTGCTCGCCGCCCTGCACATGCTTCATGAATTAGAGGCATACAATGTCCGGCGGGCGAAAGAAGGCAGAAGACCAATCGATATTGGTATCGGCGTCAACACCGACAATATCGTTTCCGGCAATATCGGGTCGCCGCGGCGCATGGACTATACGGTGATCGGTGACGGCGTCAATCTGGCATCCCGTCTGGAGAGCGCGTGCAAACAGTACCACGCGCGTTTGCTGATCAGCGAGTACACGTTGAAGAGACTAAAGCGCACATACCGCACCCGCGAAGTCGATCGCGTCATCATGAGAGGAAAGAATCAACCGGTGGCTATATTTGAAGTCCTCGATTCCCACTCGGATGAAAGCTTCCCGAATTGCATGGAGGTTCTCAACAACTTCCGTTACGGCCTGAGGTGCTACCGCGAAAGGCGCTGGGCGGAGGCCATTAAAGCGTTTCGACACGCGTTATCGCTCAATCCCAGCGATTATGTTTCGCAGATGTATATCGACCGTTGTGAACACCTGAAGAATTCTCCGCCACGGGAGGATTGGAACGGTGTGTGGGTCATGCAGAGTAAGTAATCGTGCATGAAACGGCGATTCCAGATCGGTATTGCCTTGCTGCTGGGCTCATATGTTGTGGGCGCCGCCGGCTACAAGGTGTTGAGTCCGCAGACGCCATTCCTGGACTGCTTGTACATGTCCGTGATAACCATCGCCACAGTCGGCTTCGGCGAGGTTGTCGATACGAAGAATAGTGCGCTGCTGCGGTCCTATACTCTAGTCCTAATTCTGATGGGAGTGGGTGTGACGCTGTATGCCGTGTCGGTCGTGACGGCGTATATCGTCGAAGGAGATCTGAATCAATATTTCTGGAAAAAGCGCATGCAAAGACGGATCGATTCGATGCAAGGACATTTCATTGTGTGCGGGGCTGGCGAGACGGGTTACCGCATCATCGAAGAACTGTCTCGGATCCGGAGGGACTTCGTCGTTATCGAACCCGATCCGCAAGTCGTAGCCCAGTTTCGCTCCAAATTTGACGCCCCGATCTTGGAAGGCGTGCCGGATGATACCGCCATTCTGAAGGCCGCCGGCGTTGAGCGGGCTTCCGGTGTGGCGATTGCGCTTGCCAACGATCGAGACAATCTTGTCACCACGCTGAGTATTCGCATGCTGAATCCTTCGATTCGGATCGTGGCGAAAGAAATCGAACCCGGAATGGCGGAGCGACTTCAGCGCGCCGGCGCTGATGCCGTTGTCAATCCCGGAGCGATCGGTGGCCTCCGCTTGGTCTCGGAATTGGTCCGGCCCTCGGTGGTGATGTTTTTGGATACAATGCTTCGCGATCAGTCCACTTACCGGTTTGAAGAGTTGCACATTACCGACGGATCAGTTTGGTCGAACCGAAAACTGGAGGATATACAACCCCGCTCGCAATTTGGTCTTTTCGTCGTCGCCGTACGAGCTCAGGGGCAGGAGGGGTTCACATACAATCCGGACGACTCCTGGCTGGTCGAACCAGGGCAAACTCTGATTGTTCTCGGTGACGCCACGGCCGTCAACCGCGCCAGAGAGGTGCTGCGAGCCGAGTCACGGACTTCAGCATAGACCGCCCCTACAATCAGATTCGTGTCAGAGGCATGTACGCACTTTTAGTGTGTTGCCATTCCAGATATAATCGGGCGGCATTTTACACAGACCGGGCCGTTTCAGACGAATCATATGAGTGCCGAGCCGTTCTCCGGCGCTTGTGCCAACATGGGAGCATCAACCGATGAAACACGACATCGCTTCTCAGTTTTCGGGCAGCCAGGGATCCACGGGTCTCGGGCGTGTGCTGCAAGGCGTGCAGCACGTCGGCGTAACGGTCGATGACATGGCCAAATCACTTGAATTTTATGTGGGCGTGCTTGGAGGCCGCATCGCCGCTCTGGGCACGGGCTTCTATGGAGACGTCCTGTACAACACCTTATTTCAGAAAGAAGAGATCGACGCCGTCCAGCAGAACACCAGTTCGCGGTCTCTAGGTATTCCCGACATCCGGGACGGTACGAAGGAAGCCTTGGATGTGTGTTTTATTTCTTTCGGGAATACGTGCGTCGAGTTGCTGCACTTCCGGGATGCCCGGCTCGACCAGAATGCTCCCAACACATTTCCGAAGCTTCCAACCAGCGTTGGGTTTGGCAACGCCGGACACATTTCGTTTCATGTGAAGGACGACGTCGATCTCAACGTCTTTGCGCGCGACCTTGAAGAGGAATGCCGGCGCCGAGGGATCATGAACGTGGTCTGCAACCGCGTTGTGCACGTCCGCTCTCACGAAGAACGATTGAATCTGCCTCTCAAATACGCGGCGAACAAATTCTGGAATGCCACGGAGTACTTCATCGAAGGGTACTCGGATCTGGACTTCGGCGATTTTCATGGCTGGTCGCTGTTTTATGCGAAGGGGCCCAATGGGGAACAACTGGAGTTCAATCAGGTGACGCGCTACATCAAAACCAAGTTCGATGAGGCGCGTGCGAAGTACAACGCAGATAATGATACGGACTTTGCTGCCCCAGGGTCCCGCAAAACAGCTCTGAATAAGTAAGGCAACAACGTCGTGGGAAAGTGAATCGAAAGGAGTAAAAACATGACCACAACACCAAAGCCCGAAGGCGCGAATACCCAACTGGTCCGGCGCATGTTTGAGGCCGGAGAATCCATGAATGTCCATAATTTTGTGAAGTTCTATGCGGACGACGCGCATTATCAATTCGGCAATTTCCCTGTCGTGTATGGGCCACAGGGCATCATCAATAGTTCCCAGGGATTTCTGGCAAAGGTAAAAAAGGTGGTGCACAACATCGAAAACATCTGGGAAGTCGATCAGGAAACCGTCGTCGTCGAGATGAATGTTAGATATGACAGGCACGATGGCAAAAGCTTTACGCTGCCCTGCTGCGATACGATCCGCATCCGTGACGGCAAGGTGAAATCTTTGAAGATCTTCATGGATATCACCCCAGTGTTTGCTGACTGACTGCGGGTAAACACAAAGACACAAAGAAAGCTGTGAATGAATTGGGGGCAGCCCCCTCCCGCGAAACACGATTCCATTGTCATCAATGGCATCCCGCTTCGTGAGAAGGGGCTGCCCTAATTCATTCACAGCTTTCTTTGTGTCTTTGTGTTTACCCGCGATCCCGATGGCACGGTAATCCAGAAAGGATGTGTGATGATTCCAGTTCTTCTTTTCATTCTGTTTTTTGCCGTTCCAACCCTTTCCGCTCAAACTCTGGAGGACGAGGTGCGATCCATGCGAGCGGAAATACAACGACTGCGGCAAGAATTGGACGAGGTGAAGCGCGAGCTAAGCACCCGTTCCGAGGTTGCGATCGCGGATGAAGTATCTCTGCTTCAAACGCAGGTTCAAGAACAGGCACAAACGAAAATCGAAAGCAGTTCCAAATTTCCGATGAAAGTCTTCGGAACTGTTGTTTCAAATACATTCTTAAACACTGGTGAGCCGAATTGGTTGGATATCCCAAACATCGCTGGTTTAAAGCAGCCCGGTTTCAAGCCCGGTTCTTTCAATTCAAGTCTGCGTCAAAGCCGGATTGGCGTGCTCCTCGAAGGACCGGAAGTCCGTGGGATGAAGATGAATGGGACCATGGTCATGGATTTCTTCGGCGGTATCCCGGATTTTCAAACCGGTCAGGTGATAGCGCTTCCGCGTCTGCTCTACGGATACGTCCGGCTGGATGGAGAAAAATCCGCAATCGAGATTGGCCAGGATCACATGATTCTCGCGCCGAAGAATCCGACCTCGCTGGCGGGTATGGCTTTCCCCCTCCTTTACCGATCCGGCAACCTGTATTTGAGAGCGCCGCAAATCCGTGGCGAACGCACATTCAGCTCCGGAAGTGCTGGTCAAATCCGGATCGTTGGCGGAATCCTTTCACCCGTTGCCGGAGATTTCGGCGGCCCCTACCAATTCGTACCTCTGAATCTCGCCGGTGAGCGTTCACGCATGCCAGCCGTGCAAAGCCGCATTTCATGGCGCGCTACTCCCGCCGGTCCCTACGAGCAGCCGCAATGGGAATTCGGGGTTTCGGGACATTACGGACGGCAGCGTTATATTACAGGAGTCGTTCCAAGCTGGGCATCGTCTGCGGATTTCGACTTCAGTGCAGGCCGATTTGGAATGGGCGGCGAGGTCTTCGTCGGGCGTAACCTGAGTGCTTTCGGCGGATCGCTGGCGCAGATGGCGAAATCCACGGGGGGCTTTGTTGAAACACGAATCGCGGCAACCAGGCGCCTCAGTTTTAACGGAGGCTATGGGACAGATCGTCTTTTCGATCAAATAAAGTATCCGGCTCCACTTTCACGCAATGCGAACTTCTTCGCAAATACCATCTACAATTTCACGCCGGAATTTCGAGGCGCCTTCGAATACCAGCGACTGCAGACGAAATGGATTCCAGAGGGGCTCCGAAAGAACAACCATTTCAATCTGAGTTTTGCGTATAGTTTTTGAACCATGAAACATGTAATAGCAACACTTGCGCTCGTCGTCTTGCTGTCAATTCCCGCCCAAGCCGTCTCTGTGACTGGACGGATTCGATTCACCGGACGTGCTCCTGGCGTGGCGGTGCAGACCATCGTTTATGCGGAAGCGCT
The DNA here is from genome assembly GCA_003222755.1 of Acidobacteriota bacterium. Taxonomy (GTDB): domain Bacteria; phylum Acidobacteriota; class Terriglobia; order 20CM-2-55-15; family 20CM-2-55-15; genus 20CM-2-55-15. Next base: position 9,484 of record QHXA01000049.1, on the reverse strand, counting down.
GGACGGCAACCGCATCCAACCCGGACAGTTCAAGCTAATTCAGCGAAACAAATCGTTCGTTCCTCATGTGCTTGCGATACCTGCCGGCTCGACGGTCAGTTTCCCGAATAACGATCCGATCTTTCACAATGTGTTCACGCTGTCAACGCCCGGCCCGTTCGATCTAGGACTGTATCGAGCAGGCACATCCAAGGATCGCGTGTTCAAGGCTCCGGCTACATATCGCGTGTTTTGTAACATCCACCCGCAGATGAGTGCTTTTGTTCTCGTGGTGCCGACCTCGTACATCACGGAAGCTGACGCCTCCGGCATGTATCGACTGGATCTTCCTGCAGGCCGCTATCGCATCACGGCTTGGTCCGAGCGCGCCGAACCATCGAGCGTCGAGTGGACAGCCGCCGTCTCGGGTGCGGCAGTGCCCGATGTTACTTTGGATGAATCCAAGTTTGTCGAAACATCGCATAAGAACAAGTTCGGTCAGGATTATCCGAAGGCCGCTTACGATACAAAAAAGAATTAAGCTTCTGTAGGGCACGCCGGGGGCGTGCACGCACCGCTCCGCGGTGCCCGAAGCGTCTGTCCTTCAGCAACACTCCGGTTTTGCTCATTTATCGCGCGGAATGTAAGCTGCCTCGCTACAGCTTCCCCATTCGATAAACCGGAATCGGATCGGTGATCGATTTTTTCGGCGGCGACGAGCCCCTTCACGCGCGAATACGTGCTCTCGGCGAGTAGTATCTCTCCGGGACCGGCTTTGGAGCAGAGGCGGGCGCATAAATTGACGTTGGAACCAATAATGGTGTAGTCCAGCCGATCCTCGCTGCCGATGCTGCCGAGAATCACTTCGCCGGTCACGATGCCGATGCCGACATGAATCGGAAGACCGCCGGGATTAGCAGTATTCCATTCATCCAGTGCCCGGTGGGCCTCGAAAGCGCATCGAATGGCATTCAGTACCATATCGTCACCTTGAAACAGAGCAACAACGCAGTCCCCGACGTACTTGTCGATATCGCCGTGAAACTTTTTCACCTTTTCCGCCTGAAGGCTGAGGCACGTGTTGAGAAGCGTGACGATCTCCTCGGGAGGCCGGTTCTCGGTGATGGCAGTGAAGTCGCGCATATCTGAAAAGAAAATCGTCAGAACGACTTTTTCACCGGCAGAGACCTTCTTGTGCGCGGATTGGATCATCTCCACCGTAGACAAGGAGACAAACCTTTGCATATCTGCGCGTTCTCGCAAGCCTCTAATCATCGTATTGAATGAGTCGGCGAGGTCCCCGATTTCGTCTGCTGAACGGAGATCCAGACGGTAATCGAAATTGCCGGCCGCCACCTCTCGAGTGCCTTGCACCAGCTTCTCGATCTGTGACGTCACATTGCGAGCCAACACAGCGCTAGTGCCAATTCCCACGATGGCCGTTACGAGACCGAGCACCAAAAGCCCGATCTGAATTCCGCGGTATGGCGCTATCGCACGAGTCCGCGACTGCATGATGACGGCTAGAGGACCTGGACCACCTTCGACTGCTAATTCTGTTGCAACAGCACCGTACTTCTCATTATCGATGTCGATTATTCGGGGTGGGCCTGCCTTACCGGCAATCGCCTCCCAACCTTCACGCGTTTTTGCCGGAAGCCCCGCTGTGCGGGAAAGGCTGGAGCCAAGGACCACGTTGTCGACGATAACAACATCATCATTGATCGTTTCGTGGAGCGTGCGGGCGAAATTATCGTCAATGCGCGCCCCGGCGATGACGTATCCGAAGACCTCACCAATCAGCTGGGAAGTGCTCTTCGCCGCATAATAAGTACCGGCGGGCGTTTTCAGAATTCCCATCTCGAAATCGGGAGGTACCGGCGTCAGTTCCACCGTGTCGGTGCGAGCCACGACATTGCCCATCGAGTCCAGCGCAATAAACAAGTCGGTGGAATGGATCTGATGCAAATAGTCAGACAGGACATCGCGAATGGTGGCGGCGTGCCTGGTTTCCAGCGCGGCTTTCACAATCGGAAGCGATGCCACCAGACCCGCAGTCAGTTTGAGCGTCTGAATTCGCTCCTCCTCCGCCTTCTGGATACGCTCTCGTCCGGCCTCAAGCTCACTTGTGATCCGCGCGTTGACGAATCCTTCCGCCTGGTAATTTACGAAAACCAACATGGCGATAATTAGAACGATCAACAGAGAACTGGAGTAGAAAAGAATCTTTCGACGCAAAGTTATCTTCATCGCAGTTTCGTCGGTAATTTGCCGACATTAGGCCGAATGAATCGCGAATTATATACGGAAATTCATCGTTCGTATTGTCGCGAGCCGGAGACTTGATTGACAGGCCAGCGGAGTCGGTGCTAGTGTTCCGGCTGCGCTGTAAAGTGAACTCCGTTTCATCGGAGCTTCTTGAGTAAACTTCCATTACAGAACATAAAAAAAGGGGACCGGAATGAGCGTGGAAATCGTTGAACGGCTGTTCGATGCTGTGCATCGGAACGACGTCCAATCGTACGTGAAATGCTTTGCTGAAGATGCTGAGTACAAGATCGCGAATTTTCCCCCCGTCTACGGGCGTAAGGATATTGAGGCGTTCGGAGCCCGCATCACGCCTATGTTCGAGCGGGTGCTGCACGACGTCAAGCATACCTGGCAAATGGGGAATACCTGTGTTTCCGAAATGGATGTCGTCTATCACCGCAAGGACGGGAAGGTTGTGAGGGTACCGTGCCTCGATTTTATCCGGATCGAGAACGGCCTAGTGAAATCGCTGCACGCATACCTGGATGCCACTCCGGCATTCGCATAGGCAAAACTGAAAGGTGAAACCGCAATGAGTCACTCCGATACCGTTCGACGGTTGCTGAAGATATTCGAAACATTTAACGTTCCGGAAGCCATGAAGCTGTTCGCCAAGGATGCGACCTACCAATTCGGCAATTTCCCACCGGCTGTCGGCATTGATCAGATCAAACAGGCCGCCGCTTCCAGCCACATGGATTTCATCAAGAGCGCCACTTTTGATGTGAAGAACATGGTGGAGGCCGGTGGTGGCGTCGTCGCCTGCGAGATCGATATCACATACGGCACCACAGATGGACGGACCATTACGCTGCCCTGCGCCGATCTATTCCGGTTCAATGAACAGGGGCTCGTGACGGAGATGAAGATCTTTATGGATGCGACACCATTGTTCGCAAGGCCGGGCTCGGCGTAGCACATCCTAAATCCACAGGAATCTGGAGGCCTGCGCAACCGGTGGCCTCCTTAGCCTGGACAATCACTGCTCATTTTCCGGAAATGACGTCGCGCAACAGACCTATGCATTTCTGGATCGACGGATCATCTGGGACCTTTTTGTACTTCGATATCATTTGAGCCAGAGCCACTCGCGAATCGATACATGGATCGACTCCGTAGACATTCTTGGGATATGAAGCGAGGCGGAAGATCAATCCGTCGAGTGAGATATTGAATTCCTGCCGGCTACGGTCATACACAATGCTATACGCAGTCGGGTAATAACCACTCACGGGATAGGCCTCTGGAAGTTTCAGCTTGGCGGTGAAATTGGGCCTGGTTTCCAGATACTGCTTCGTAATCATTGGCTCCCAAAAGAGGATGTTGCCTCCATGCGCCCCAATCAGAAAAATATTCGAGAAGTTTCCGGGCTTGAGTTGGGCCGATGTCACGTCAGCATAATGTGACCCCATGCGCGGCTCAGCGGTATTCGGCGCTAATTGGTAATCTGGCGGAAGAAATTGGGCCGGCGGCTCGAGGTTTGAAGTTTTCACGTGAATCGGATCCGCATCTTGCAGGTCAACGACGATTCCATGACGGTATTCTGGCGTCGCCATATAAAAATGCACATCGAAGTGAGGTCTTGTAAAAATCCCCTTCGGCCCGTGACCTTCCGGATTCCAATTGAACCCCATGTGCCGAAACGCCGTTTCTGCTGCCTCGGCGGGAAAGCTTAATTCATATTCGAATGTATGGTCAGGGCCTCCATCCATTAGTTTGAACTTTGAGGAGCCCTGTTGAGCTGCATCAGCTTCTGCGGGTAAACCAGACAGCCCTTGTTCGGTCAGAGTCACACCAATAGCGCGAGGTTCCCGGGTTTTTGAATCGACTTTCAACCAAGTCCGAACACTGCCGTTGCCAATGGTTTTCTGCTCTCCCACAATCGTATCTGTCGCCTCCGTCTCGGCGGTTTGACGTAGTTGTAGAGCCAGCAACAACAATAAAAATAGCCCTAACAAACCGATCACCCATCTCAGTTTTTTCATGCTTCTCCTCCTGCTCTCAACCACTACTGCATTAGTATTGTGATGCGATGTGGCGACGACAAAATCGAGTTTAGCTATGCGAGGCGCCCCACTATACTCCGCCTTTCGGAGACCTGTCCAGCGAGGCTCAAAAATCTGCGGCTGACATCTCGCGCTGCGCTTAGGGTTTCAAGTAGAGGCGGGGTGGCCCAGAACGGATCGTTACCGGCCCAGGAATTGTTCGAGTTTTTCGATCTGCCGTTCCGCGAGATCCAGGTTGCGCTTGGCCGTCTCTCCATCCCCGTTCATTAAGGCATTTCCGGCTTCTTGCAGAAGATAGGTCATGCTGTCCTTGGCGGCGGCCATGTCCGGGCGCATGCCAAGTCCGGCGCGGTTCTGTTGTTCTTCCATTCTCTGCATGCTTCGGGTTACCGCGTTTGCGCGGGCGGCCATCTGAATCATTCGCTCGCGTAATGTGCGGAGCGGAGCTTGTGAGGTGCTGGTACCGGCATCATCGCGGCCGCCGGGGTTGGGCGCGTTTTGTTCCGGCGCGTTTTGTTGTGGGCTTACGGCGTTCACCAAAGGTCGTTGCTGAACGGGTTCCGGAGGAACTGATACCGTTCTGTCGGGTGGCTGGCCTTGAGAAGGGCGATTCGCGCGTGGGGCTGCTGGCGCAACGACAGCCGACGCCGGATTCGCGGGAGGCGGAGTGGCGGCAGATCGATTTGGAGGTGGCGTGGCCGGCGGCGTATTCGCTAGCGCGGGAACTTCATTTGGTTTTGCAGGTTGGGACGCAGAAGGCGTTATAGGTGACGTTGAACCCGAGGCCGGCACGCCTGTGTGCCGGGAACCGTAGAGGAGCGCGACAATCACAACGATAGCTGCGGCCGATACGCCGCCGATCATAAGCGGCCCCTTGCCCGACCTAAGGCCAACGGCTTCTGCCGCACGAGCCGGAACAGGCATCGACGTTGGTGGCGTTTGCATCCGGGTCCCGGCTGCGACAGGCGTCTCGTTTCGCTTCCGTACTTTCTCAGGAATATTCGGATTGCCGGCCTCGTCATTGTAGAAGTTGACGACATGCACCTTCACGCCATGTTTGACTTCGATCTCGCCCAGATCATGCAATGCTTGAGCCCAATAGCTGAGTTGGCCGAGCATGTCCGCGACGGTTTTTGAGAGCAGAATGTGCCCGGCGTCTCCGCAGTCCATCACGCGTTGCGCCAAATTGATGCCGCCGCCGGCCACATTCCGGTTGGTGTTGATATCGGCGATGCGATACACCGGGCCGGTATGTACGCCCATACGCAGCTTCAAATCGGGGTGATTCTTTAGCGCACGAAAAATTTCAATCGCGCACTGCACGGGCGCCATCGGATTCTGAGAAAACACCAATGCCATGCCATCACCGGTGGGAAGGGAAATGATCTGGTCCGCCTGTTGCGCTCGCTGGTACTCGGGTGTGGAGCGG
>QHXA01000049.1:3177-3638 GCA_003222755.1 Acidobacteriota bacterium | reverse complement strand
GAGCGAGCAAGCTGCTCGCCGAAGTCGTCAGGTCTCGCAGGCCGCCTCTCCGGCTGATAGGAAAGTGCGGCGATTATGGTGTCCTGAGCAGCCGCGGGAATTCCGGGCCGCAATTCCCGTGGCTTTACGATAACGCCTTCCGCTGAGTTTTCCGGGCGTTGGCCTGTGAGCATTTCATAGGCGATGACACCCATCGCGTAGATATCGCTTGCACCAGAGCCTTTTCCCAGTATCTGCTCGGGCGCCATGTACGCAGGCGTCCCAATTGCTTTGGATGTTTCGATTTGACCTGGGACCTGCGAATCTCCGACAGAAGCAATGCCGAAATCGATAAGCTTGACGTATTCACCAGAGACGCCGGATCGCTGCAGCATAATGTTTTCCGGCTTCAGATCGCGATGAAAGACGCCTTTGTCGTGAGCTGCGCCGAGCGCATGACCAACTTGCCGAATAATATTGGC
>QHXA01000049.1:0-2962 GCA_003222755.1 Acidobacteriota bacterium | reverse complement strand
CTTTGATCACGCCCGGTTTGGAGAGAAGTTGCTCGTCATGCGCTAAATACACAATACCAAAGCCGCCGCGGCCGATTTCTTTTTCGATGCGGTAGCGCTGCTTCCAAACCGGACCCGACTCAAGCTTTGGATCTTGCGCCGCTGCTTGATCCGTAGATTTTGGGACGTCGTTCATATACCCACCTAAGGACTACCTACTGTGCGCTAACGGCCCGGTCACCGACCGTAGGCGCGTTGCTGCCGGTGAAAGTGCCTACGGCGGATGTTTCGTCGGCATCCGTAATTAGAACTTCACCCACTGTGTCTTCAATGCGACGAATGACCTTTCCTGTGGCAGGGTCTTTGATGTCGCGGCTGGTACGCTTGATCTGCAGCTTATCACCCACTTTGACACCCGCCTTCGTTCCCACATTCAGCACGACCGTATTGCCGGTCACATCCGCGACGAGCCCATCGACAGCGACGGTTCTGGTGGTCACCTTCCCCGCATTCCCGTTCAGTTCTTTGGAAAGCGTACTGACGGCGGCCGTCACAGCCTCGCCTATGATCGTCTGTGCGAAGTTGGAACTGGTCATATTGACTCCAGTCCCAGCAATACCGGCGCTTGAGCCGCCGGTGCCGAGCATTGATGTCCCGGTGCGTTTAGATTCGCCCTTACCGGAAGCGGCAGTAACGATTTCTGCATTGTCTGTGTTTACGAGTCTTGCGCTCAGACCCACGACGGCTTTGCTTTCTTTGCGGGCGACACCGCCGATTCCCAGTTTTCCAAGCCGGTTCCCGAGGGCTCCGCCAGCGACATTCGTGGTCTTGTCATCCGCACCAAACTGCGTGATGTTTCCGATGATGATGGCGTCCACGCCCAGAATCTTTCCCACTTTCGCCGCCGTGGTCGCATCCGCACGATCGCTATTGGATAAATTTTGTTCCGCTAATACCTTTTCGAGCGCGTTCCGTTCAACGACGGAGTACACGCCCGCTTTGACCAAGTCCTGCACAATCAGATCTGCGACGCCCTTGCCCACATCCACATTCGTCCCAAACACCGATGAGACGGCATCTCTTACCGTTACATAATCAAAGTCGAAAACCGCCACGCGCTTTTTCTGCTGGGCAGACGCCGTGGAAACCAGCGCTATGAGAATCACGAACGTCCTGAACCATCGAGTCATAACCCTCCGCTTTTACGATTAAATATCTGCGGTTAAATTGTTGCGAGGCGCTGGAACAACTTTATTCGGCGTGAAGTATACATCAGCGGTTCGCGACCGGGAAGCGACAGCGATCGGCGAGCGGTTTTCGTTTGACTTCGAAGGGCTGCCCAGAATAGGCTGCGTCTGGTTCCATTCAACTCGGCTCTTTATCTATCCTCATCAGAATCCTGATGAACCCAAATTGGGAACTTTCTTCACCCCTTTTCCGAACGGGCGGTTCTTTGGCGCGATTCAGACGAACGGCCCGCTGAACATACAAGGCTTCCGACCGAGCGTGACAATATAGCTGCCAAGACGAGCGAGGCTCACCGCCGACGCTTACTTCTTTTGGCGACAGAGCATCCATGATGCCCTGTACGATGTGCCTGGATTTCCTTTACGATTCGGTCTCGGCGGGTCCCGCTTTGTCGGCGCACAACCGGGGGGCGGAACTTTTCTGGCCCATAACCAAACACGTTTCGATAGACGCCAATTATGCCTACTTTGCGGCAGGAGAATTCCTTCATGAAAACCCGCCCGACAAGAACCTTTCGTATGTGGGGCTAATTTTCTCTTACCGTTTTTGACAGGCAAGCGAAGCGCGATTAGCGAGCGCTTTATTGACTTCCAAGGTCGGTCCGGAATAGGCTTTGGGCTCTGTTTTCGTCAACTCGGCTCTTAAGAGGACTATGCCTGCAATGGAGAGTCCCGGTGTTGGGATTCGCCACCATCGTTGCTGGCATTCCTCCATGTAGAGTCGCAACGCTCACCGCAAAAGGACAAAGGAGAGTCCATCATGGGATTTACAACGAGTACACGAGTTAGAAGAGCGATCGGTCTTTGCATCGCCCTGGCGTCACTTACCTTGTTTATGGTCCGAGCGCAGGCCCGTCAGCGCCCGGAAACAAGAACAATAACAATCACAACAAAAAGCGCCACAAGTAGCTTCTGGAATGCCAATTTTAGCTTCGATGGCAAGGGGATGGCCAACTCCGCGATCTACAGTGGAGAAGGCAGCATAGGCCCTTTCACCGGTGAAGGTATGAGCCAAAGCGCGTATGATGGGAAAACTTGTACACTTAATGGCCTTCAAGGACACGAGTTAACCTTGGTCGGGCACTTTGCCTCGACGAAGTATCAACGCACAGGAGACTTGCTTTTCGAAAGGGGTAAACCCGGCGATCTCATTTCATGCCTCCTTGACACCTTAAACCCCAGTGACCCCCTGTTCTTGACCTTCGAGGAGAGAGGCACAGTGGATATCGTGGGAGGGACCGGGGCGTTTAGTGGTGCCCGGGGGACCGAAGCCGTTCTTCAAAGGGGACAAATTAAGGCGGCGGGGACGGGGCTGAACCCGAATCTCAGCCTTGGCTTTGCCGCCTTCGGCTCCTCACAGGGTACATTTAACCCAACGTTTACAGTGCCAAAGTAAAAGCCCTTGAAGAGACCCGCGACATTTTCATAGATAGCCCCGAGAGTTTAGCTCTTGGGGCTTCGATCCTTTCTTCGCCTTCCTGAACCCAACGAGATATTCCCCCGGGAGGAAGGTGCCATTTCTCGATATGAGCCGAAGTAAGCATTGACGTGAGCCCTCACGGGTTGGATGAATCGTGGGAGGAACCGGCGCCTTCGCTGATGCGCGGGGGACCGAAACGGTTATTCAAGATGGAGCTCTTCTGTCACGGACAACCGCCAGAGGCGCCTTCGGTTTTTCAAAGGGTTCATTTGTGGCAACGTTTACAGTACCAAAGTGAGCGCCCGCTGTAGAGAAC
>QHXA01000859.1 GCA_003222755.1 Acidobacteriota bacterium | reverse complement strand
CGGGCGTGATCTTGATGTTGGCAGGCTTGAGATCGCGGTGAACGATGCCCTTGTCGTGCGCGGCCTCGAGTGCTTCCGCAATTTGCCGGGCGACCTGCAATGCCTCGCTCATCGGAAGCGGACCTCTTCGCAGCCGCTCGTCCAGCGTCTCACCCTCCACTAATTCCAAGACGAGAAACCGTGAGCCGTCCGCCTCCGCTAGATCGTAGATCGCGCCGATGCGCGCATGATTCAACGCCGCGAGCGCCTCGGCTTCCCTTTGAAATCGGGCCAGCCGTTCGGGATCACGCGAAAACTCTTCTGGTAAAACTTTGATTGCCACATCCCGCTTCAGCTTTGCATCGCGTGCTCTGAAGACGCGGCCCATGCCGCCTTCGCCGATCAGCGCAGTAATTTCATACGATCCGAGTTGGGCGCCAATAGTTACGTTCATTTGCTCGCGACACTGTACCGAACCATTATTAACCAGTCAACGGCGGGTATTTTACAAATTACGAGGCTGCGGTCGTGCAGGGCACGATGTATGATATACATCGCCGTGAAGCGTACCCAACTTTACCTCGACGAGGATCTCGCTAAAATCCTGTCCACCGTTAGTCGCCAGCAAGGAAGGACGGTGTCTGAACTGGTGCGGGAGTGTGTCCGAGAAAAATTCGGTGAGAAGAAAAGCTTAAACAAAGCAGCGCTAGCACGCCAAATTGCGGGTGTGTGGCGACACCGCACGGACCTTGGCAAGACGGACCGCCTGATTCGGCGGTTGCGGAAAGACTCTCGTGCGGGGCGCCTGAAGGTTGGCTAGGATCCTTCTCGATTCAGATGTAATCATCGAGTGGCTCCGGGGCCACGAACCCATCGTCACAAGAATCGCACAACTGCTTGAGCAACATTCGCAGTTGTTTTGGACTCCCGTTTCTGTTGCGGAGGTCTATGCGGGCGTCCGCAAGAGTGAAGAAGCAAAAGTGGGAAACTTATTCATTTTGCTTGAATCGGTTTCGGTTTCACTGGACACGGGTAAAAAGGGCGGAGAGTATTTGAGGCTCTATGCGAAATCCCATGGTGTCGGAATAGCAGATGCGCTCGTGGCGGCCTGCGCATTTACGGAAAATCTGTCGCTGTGGACGCTCAACAGAAAACACTACCCGATGAAAGATCTGTCGTTCTTCTAACGCGACGAGTGCGGGTATTATAATCCGCATATGAACGAAGGCGGACCGCTTGAGCCAGTCGAGAACTATTTGCCACAACTGAAAACAGTGTTTGAAAGCTGTGGCGTCGTGCTGGCGTACCTTTACGGCTCCCAGGCGACCGGCACGGCTGGGCCGCTTAGTGATGTCGATATCGCCGTTTTGTTTGGAGAAGAAATAGCCGACGAACAACGATTCGCCGAGATTTTGCGTCTGCACGGCGAATTGGCACGCACTTTCAGCCGCGATGATGTGAACGTGGTGGATCTCGCTCGGGGGACGCCCCTTCTGAATAATGAGATCCGGCTGCATGGAATTGTGCTCTATTGCAGAACCGACGACATACGCGTGGAGTTTGAGATTCGCGCCTTGCAAAAGTTCCTCGATACGGCGCCGTTGCGGCGCGAGTTGAACAAGTACCTTGCGCAGAGGATTCGCCGCGGCTTGTTTGGCAAGCCGATCCCGCTGGAACCTGCCGGGACAGCGAAATGATAAACGTTTCCGTAATTCAGAAGCGGTTCGCGAAATTGTCGCAGTACGTCGAAGTTCTGAGCAGATTAAAACACTCACCTACGAACAATTCAGCGAACACATCGAAGCTGAATTAGCCGTAGAAAGAATTCTCCAATTAGCTATACAGATCGTCATTGATGTGGCAACCCATAATGTTGCCACGACCCACAACAAGCGTCCGCAGGACTATGAACAGGCGATCGAGCTATTGGGCGAAATCGGCGTACTGCCATCCATCTTCGCGAAAAGCATTAAACCGATGGCGGGATTTCGGAACATTCTCGTGCACGGATATATGACGATAGACCGGAGCAAAGTATTCGACAACATGCAACGCGGCACCGATGATTTTCGCATTTTTGCTGAACATGTCAGCGCCTGGCTGGATAAACAGGGTCTTTCGAATCCATCCCAAGACAAGTCCTAACGGGGCCTTAACATTTCTGCGTGCCCCTTTCCTGATGTAAGATGCCGCCGTCCAATCCGAAAATGCGATATAAGAGTGCATCTATTCCATGGCTTTACTGAGCGGTTCACGATTTGGCGCCTACGAGATTGTCTCCTCGCTTGGCACAGGCGGCATGGGGGAGGTTTATCGTGCGCGCGATCCGCGGCTAAAACGTGAAGTCGCGATCAAGGTGTTGCCCGACGGATTCTCTCAGGATGCGGACCGTGTTGCGCGATTCC
>QHXA01000857.1 GCA_003222755.1 Acidobacteriota bacterium | reverse complement strand
GACACGATGCAATGGGACGTTTTTCACCGTCCGCCTTCCGACAAGGATTTGGGTCGTGATCGCCCACTGGAAGCAAGTCCGTTAGAGTTTTGAGGAGGGACAAGTCCCGCACGGAGTCGAGTTCAATGGCGAGGAGTTGTTTTACGCCCATGTGCACCTCCACGGTGGACCTGCTCCTGTGCGCCGCTATTTGCCGGATCTGATCCAACTGGTTTGGAACAAGAAGATCGACCCAGGCAAGGTCTTTGACCTCACGCTGCCTCTCGATCAGGTAGCTGAAGGGTATCGCGCGATGGATGAGCGTCGCGCCATCAAGACGCTTCTACAGCCGTAACCAATTTCAAGGAGACGAAAAGATGACCGCCTGGCCCAAAGAGGAACTGCGCAAGATCGCCGAGAGCGACGATCTGCACATCTCTCCGTTTCGTGATGACGGAAAGACGTACGGCACTCCAACCTGGATCTGGTCCGTTGTGGTCGATGATGCACTCTACGTGCGTGCGTACAACGGTCAGAGCTCTCGTTGGTACAAGGCCGCGATGCGCTAGAAGGCGGGGCGGATCATTGCTGGCGGCATTACGACGGAAGTCACGTTCGAGCCGGCCGATGGCGCGATTAATGACCGCATCGATGACGCCTATCGAGTGAAGTACAAGAGCAGCCCGTATCTGAGCCCCATGATCGGTACGCGGGCGCGCTCCGCGACGGTCAGGGTGATACCGCGTCACGAAAGAAAGTGAATAAGGAAGTCGGAAGGAGATATTTATGCCTCACGTCATTGTAAAGCTTTGGCCCGGGAAATCAGAACAGCAGAAGACGCGTCTCGCTAACGCAATCACCCAGGACGTCATGGACATCCTGGGTTACGGCGAGGAATCGGTTTCTGTGGCGATGGAGGAAGTCAAACCTCAGGATTGGGCGGAGAGGGTTTATACACCCGACATTCGGAACAAGTGGGACAAGTTTGCATGGATGGACTAAGGAGACCCGGCAGCGGGTTCGCCAGTTCAACTTAATGAGGCTGATTCGCCAGAATGCGGGAGTAATTCAGCGGTAGAATGCCAGCTTCCCAAGCTGGACGTCGCCGGTTCGATCCCGGTCTCCCGCTTTTTAAAGTCAGCAACTTGGAAACCTCTCTTCTCGGTCCTACATCAAAACTACATCATTAACGGAAATCTCAATTCACGAACGCGGATTCGAGCTGCTCGACAGCCTCGACCCGGCGTTCCACTTCGTCAAAAGGGTCGTCGGAGTGGTTCACCGGGACTGTCCGGATTGATCCTCTGTTTCAGGCCCCCGATCCCGCGCTCGTTTCCTGTGCCAGCGTAACTTTTGAACCAGGCGCGAGAACCGCCTGGCATATACACCGGCTCGGTCAGACGCTGATTGTAACCGCGGGTTGCGGTTGCGTGCAGCGTGCTGGCGGGCCCGTCGAGGAGATTCGGCCAGGCGACGTCGTGTGGATCTCTCCCGGCGAGAAGCACTGGCACGGCGCGACGCCAACAACGGCGATGACGCACATCGCGATCCAGGAGCGGCTCGACGGAAAGGTCGTCGAGTGGATGGAGAAGGTTGATGACGAGCAATATCGAAGGTGAAGGACGAGCGGCTGGAACGGCCCGGTCCCCGTATCCCTGAGTGCGTGCCGATACTCCACGAAGAATCATGTCGTCCCTCACCGTCGATTTTTTCAATCGTTTATCCAATTGCGGTGCGATTCAGAAAACGCCTGAAGGTTTCAACTTCGGGAAGTCCTGGCATGATTCAATTGTGTTGTGAGAGTTATCCTCGAGGAGAAGAAAATATGTCCACATCTACTATCCGGCTTCACCGCGTCCTGCGTGCGACACCCGAGCGGGTATATCGAGCATTCTTGGAACCAGAAGCAATGAGCAAGAGCAAGTGGCTTCCGCCGAACGGATTCACTGGAAAGGTTCACCACATGGATGCCAAGGTCGGCGGGACACATAAGATGTCGTTTACGAACTTCACCACAGGCAAGAGTCATTCTTTCGGAGGAGAGTACGTTGAACTCGTGCCACATGAGCGCATCCGCTACACGGACAGATTTGATGACCCGAACCTGCCTGGTGAGATGCAGATTACCGTGACCTTGAAGAAGGTCTCTGTTGGAACCGAGCTGAATATAGTGCAAGAAGGAGTGCCCGATGTTATTCCTCCTGAGGCCTGCTATCTTGGCTGGCAAGAATCGCTCACGTTGCTAGCGAAACTTGTCGAAGCAGAG
>QHXA01000856.1 GCA_003222755.1 Acidobacteriota bacterium | reverse complement strand
GCCTGGCGCAGCGTGGCTGTGATCGCGTCCTTGGTGAGGTACATGCTGACGCCGGTGGACGCCACGACCGTCGGCTGGACGGCATCGAACCCGGCGGCTGACAGCCGTTGCCACCACGCGTCGCCCCCCTCGAAGTCCACCGGAACGAGCCGCAGCCACTCCGGGATACCGAAACCGAGTTCGATCAGGCGCAGTCGTTTCCAGGCCTGAGGACCAGGCCGGTCGACCTCGAATATCCGAAGGCGGGAGGCGATCTCCGGCTTGCGCTGGGCGA
>QHXA01000045.1:2316-12370 GCA_003222755.1 Acidobacteriota bacterium | reverse complement strand
ACATGACGACGGTCGGAGCTGCAGTTGGCCCGGCCTCGCTCCCTGTCACCAGGGCGAATGTAGGTCCCTGTCGGACCGACCAGCGACCCATTAAGGTCATCTCGCTCGGAGGCTATGCAATGAGACCAGGTGTAATTCGAGCTAATGGTCACACCACGAGCGGCCCGCTTCCGCACATCCACGAGCAGTCCATTGTATTTGGAGCCTCCAACGGTCTGGTACTCGGCGAGCGCCCCAACCAATTGTCCGGTCCGCTGTAAATCGATCAGCGATAAGATTCGCCGGCTGTCGGTATTCGTCGTCGGAGAACAGGTTGCGCCGCTGATTGTTTTAAACGTGTATCCTTGCGCGAAACAATTTCCATTGGCATCGGCCGCTCCGGGGAAGTAGATCGCCGGATTCAGCGGCGCCGTCATGAGCATGTGGATGATATGGGTCCCCAGGTAACTGGTCGAGACCAGCCAGTCCGTTCCCAACTGGCGCTGAACCGAAAGATTCCAGGTCTGAGACTGAGACGGACTCAGATGTTGCGGCATCACCGTGAATTGCCCAAATGGAGGAAACTTGGCGTTCGCGTCGAAGACCGGCGGGAATGGGCTCTCGCCCGGGTAACCCGCCCATGGATCGTCAAGCCTTGGGTTACTCCTGACGATATCCAAGCCCCACGGCGGCGAGATGGCTGTCCACAGGTGCATCTGCCCATTCACATAATCGTATCCAATGCCGGCCGACGCTCGCACCGAAGTACGGCCGTCTCCAGTCACATCCCAGGCAAAGCCTGCTCGAGGTGCAAACACCCGCCAGTTGATGTCGCGGCCTCGATTGCCCGGATAACCGGGATCGCCAGGATAATAGAAGCCATTCGGCGCGTTATTGAATACGGTGCTGTGGACACCCGCCGCGCGCCGCTCTTCACTAAAACTTTGGACGGTGCCTAACTTTAGAATATCCGGGAGATCCGGCTCCCAACGTAAACCGTAATTGAGGGTCCAGCGCGGATTCAATTTCCATGAATCGGTCATGTAGAGAGCGAAATACTTTCTTTTGGTTGGGTTCAAGTTCGGCGTTGCCTGCTCGAATGTGCTCATCCGGCCAATCAGAAAATCCGCCAGCGCCGAACCCGTATGCGAGCCCGAGACAGTGAACGAACCTGCAGAGAATACATTCCCGTGGCTGTTGAAGTCCCAATACGCGACCGACCCGCCCAGTCCAAATTGATGGGTCCCGCGCGTCATGCTCACATCCAGATTAAGGGCTGTTGTAAAGTTTGTGCTGTTTGCCCTGTTTTGTGTTCCGTCGCCGAGTCTGAAGCCGCCGGGGCTTACGAGGAGCTGTGCGAATTTCGGAACGTATCCGGTATACAAGCCCTTCACGCCCATCTCAGCCATGTCGAAGAATTGCGGACCCTGGCGTTTGATGTGGGTGAAATTGGTTGCCAGGCGTCCCGCCACCACGGTTGTGGGACTGACTAACCAGGTGTCACCGATCGCATAGGAGTAAGCCCATTCGTTCCTGTCCGTACGGCTTACCGACAAAATGTTGTCCGGAGATAGCGAATACGGTTGCGGCTGCTTGAAATTGGTAAACAAAATCCGCCCCATAGCAGAGTGGCTTGGATTGACCTGCCAATCGACCTTGCCAACGATCTGCTTCTCGTCCGTCCGATTGGGAGTGCCATAGGTCACGAGACCCGTATCATCCTGCGCCTTCGGAAGCCGCTTAGTGATATTCAGCGCCACGGGGCTGAATAGCGCAGGATCGATGCGGTTGTTCACAAATCCTGTCGGAGTTCCGTCCACGGGAGAAGTCGCCCGCAGAGCCGCGACTTTGGTAAAGTCGCCGGCCAACATTGCCGGAGTCGGCACGAAGGATTGAGCATCAACCGGGTCAGAGCGTGTTGGCGTGCCCTGGTAGCCACCGAAGAAAAATCGGCCCACCAACCGTCCCACCGTACTGATTCCGCTTCAGCGTGCTGTGCACTCTTTTGCCTGTTTTCGGATCCACAGTCGCAAAATACGATGTAGCGTTGAATAGATCGTTGCGCACGAACTCGAACGCATCGCCGTGGAACTCGTTTGTCCCGGATTTCGTCACTGCACTGACCTGGGCACCCGAGGACAGACCTTGCGAGGCCGCCAGGCCACTGGTCTCCACCTTGAACTCCTGCAGCGCATCCGGAAATGGAAGGGGCAGACTCAGATTGTCATATCGATTGGTGTGCAGCGCGCCATCAAGCGCGTAGGCGACACTACCCGAGAGACCGCCAGCCACGCGAATGTCGGCCTGGTTCTGCATGCTTCGACCGGAGGATACTTGCGTCTGGACAGCCGCGCCCGCCAGCGTGATCAACTCGGTCACGTTGCGGCCATTCAAGGGCAGTTCGAGAATCCGTTGGGTTTCCATAAGCTGGCCAACGCCCACGCTGCGCGTCTCGACCAGCGCCGCATTGGCCTGCACCTCGACCGTCTCGGTAACCTGACCGACTTCGAGCGAAACGTTGATGACAGGATTCGCGTTGACGTCCAGCACGATACCGGTCCGCGCAAACGTCCGAAAGCCAGGCAGCGTTACTTCCAATTTGTACGGACCGGTCGGCAGACTCGGCAACGCATACGAACCGGTCTCATTGCTAACAACGGTTCGGACAAGGCCGGTTTCCGTTTGTGTCGCCGTCACTTCAGCGCCCGGTAATAGCGCTCCACTCTGGTCTGCCACCGTACCGCTGATCTGCGCCGTGGCCTGTGCCCAAGCTAGGGCATAGCCCAATGTCAGAATCAGCAAAATACCGAACGTGTATTTCAGTGCACACTTCATGGAGTTCCTCCCCCTTGAATGCTCGCCGCTTTTTCTGGTGATGCGGTTTTGCGGAAGATACACGCGAGAATAGCCGGCCATCAATCAAATTCGGGGAGGTGAATTAGGAGACGAGGACGGATTGCGCCTCACAACGACAGTGCCCAATTGTTGCGTTTGCCTCTCAAAGCATCAGGCAATCGAGACTTTTAAACCTCGAGAATCCCTTGTCAAAAGTGACCAATCGTAGTCCGGCGCATTTGGCGAAGGCTGCCAGATACGCATCGGTCCAGAGATTCGGCGACAAACGTCCGATCTTGGAGAAGTCTTCCCATGTTTCCTCCAAGCCATGAGGTTCGGAAAAAAGCTGAACTTCCGGCAACGCGAGAAACTCGGCGGACTTCCTCCATGCTGCCGAGGGTGACAAGACGTGGGTGCCCATCACGGTCTTATTGGTGAGCAGGCGAAGAAAAGCCATCTGAGTAATTCGGCAAAAAGCCGCAACCGGCGCTGCATTGCCTTCCCAATATGCTTTGGCGGATTCGTGATGTGAATGGGCCTCGGCGGCGAGTGCCAACCAGACGTTAGCGTCCAAAAGATCGGCGGAGTTTGCCAATATCTTCCCTCTCTTCCAGACCCGCCTGCAATTCCGGAGTCAGGTTCGGAATGACGCTCTTGCCGCGGCGCTTGATCACTGGCAGCTTGCTCCGCTTACCTGCCACTGTTAGCGGCTCCTCCGGCTGACGCAGTCCGTTTTCGATGTAACGCGTGAGCAAAGTCTTAATGGTTGTGCCTTTCACAGCGGCTCGGGCCTTGACCTGACGGAATAACTCATCAGGCAACTCAAGTGTAGTTCTCATATTCGCATATTAGCATTAAAGTGCGTCGGTTGGTCGTCGCCACCCGCGGACGACCAACTCCCAGAAGGCGTTCAGCAGTCGGGCAGAATAAACAGTGGTTGCGATGATCGCGCGGGGTTATGAGCGCCGGGACGAAATACGAGACCCGGTGGATTGCTTTTCAGCGCTGATCGGGGACGATGACGCCGCCTTTGATTACCAGTTTCGTGTTCAGCAGGTTCCAGTAGCCGTCGAGCGAGTTACCGTTCACGATAACGATATCGGCCAACTTGCCGGTCTCGAGCGTGCCGAGTTGATCACTCATCTCGATGTATGACGCCGTGTTCGGTCCCATGAGTTTGATGATGTCTTGCATCGAGAACATCAGGTTCAGCGTCTTCAGTTCATGTTCGAGGCCGGCCTTCGGCAGGTAACCTGTATCGGTGCCGTAGCCGTAGATGACGCCCGCATCCCAGGACGTGCGCGCATTCACAGCTTTGTAGCCGGCCTCGCGGCCGCGCCCTTCTCCATCGAGGATCGAATCTGGCCATGGCTGGCCGTCGCGGAATCGCGGTTTGTTGTCATTGGCGAACACACCAAAGACCGGCACACCAAAACCAATTGTCGATAATTGCTTGATGCCGGCTGCGGCAACTCTCTTGGCATCCTCAAAGCTCAGCCAGCCGAAATGGGGAGTATGAACGAGCTTGGGCACGCCCGCATCAACGGCGGCCATCATCGCCTGCGGGCTCACCGCGTGTATCTGGACCCAGATGCCGGCTTTCTTGGATTCGTCCACGATCGCTTTGAGATTCTCGATTTCTTTCGCGGTCGGCCCCGGCTTGGGGGTCAGCGCCATTTCACCGATGAACTTGATTCCGAGCCCGGCGAGCCTCTGCACTTCGGCACGTGCCTTTTCGGGAGTGTTGTTGGCCAGATCGACGCGCCCGGATGGGATGATGCGCGGGCCCTTGATCATGCCTTTTTCAATGTGGTCCTTGAGCGTCAGGTTGCCTTCCGCAGGGCCACCTCCGGACAGGATGGTCGTGTACCCGGCGTCGAGCAATTGCTGCATCTGCTCCTTCTCATTCGGTCCGGTGTTGACGTGCCGGTGCGCGTCAATGAACCCCGGCATTGCTGTCATGCCGTGCGCATCGATTGTCTGCACGCCGGGAACGTTTGCGCCGCCTGCGGAAACTGCAGCGAGCTTCCCGCCCCGAATAACGATCGAACCTTGGTTGATCACGTTCCCGTTGCCGACGATGATTCGCGTGTTTGTGATCACAAGATCCTGGGCCACGAGATTCCAGACGCTGCCGAGGCTCCACAACAGAGCTGCCAAGCCAAACGCAATCGCTCGTTTCATTCTTCTGTTCCTCCCGTCTTCGCCTCAACCAAGCCGGCCATCATAGCTCAAGTTGATACCGGGCGGGCAACTTCGCGGCGGTCACAGACCGCCGCTACAGTAGAGCTATTTCTTAACGTGCCGTTCGAGCATTTGCCGCCGGACCACAGCGCCATAAACATTACCGTTGGCGTCAACTCCGACACCTTCGGCGCCGGAATGATCGGCCGCAGTGGATTCGGAATCTTCAATGAAGGCTTTTACGCTGCCGTCCTTCGCATTTCCGATCCGGATGCCTTTCTTGATTCCCGTCAGTTCGTGAGCACCGCTATCGGGCCCCGACTCGGAATCCGTGACGTAGATCGTGTCGTCGTTCGTAATGAAAATTCCGCTTGGGCGGCCGAACTGATGCCACTGATCGAGGAACTTTCCATCCTGATCGAAAATCTGAATTCGATTGTTCTCGCGATCACCGACGAACAGACGTCCGCGCGAATCCATCGCGATTGTGTGGGGTTCGCTGAGTTCCCCGGGGCCTGAGCCTTTCTTGCCCCACTCCTTGATGAATTTCCCATTCCGATCGAACTTGACGACACGATTGTTCTTGCCATTCCGATGGCTGTCGGTCACGAAGATGTCGCCGTTTTGCGCAACCACGACGTCAGTTGGTTGATCAAACAGATCCGGCCCGGAACCCGACACGCCGGCCTTTCCGAGGGTCATGAGCACCTTGCCTTCAGGGCTGAATTTGAAAACCTGATGTCCCTTGCCACCTTCACCCCGAGCGTCCGTGACCCACAGGTTGCCGCCGCGATCGACTGTTGCGCCATGCGGAAAGATGAACATCCCCTCACCCCAGGTTTTCAGGAGCTTGCCGTTTGCGTTGTACTTCAAGATTGGAGCTTCGGACCGGCCTGCACAGGAATTAGCGAAACAGCGGTGAACGACGTAGATATTACCGTCTGGCGCCGACTCAACTGCAGTCACCGCGGCCCACTTGACGCCTGTCGGAAGTTCACCCCAATCACGCGTGGTGCGGTAGGGCTGCGGAAGATCGTTTCGGGGAGGATTCTTTTGCTGAGCGAGCACGGATACGGACACATATGCTGTAACAGCAAACAAAATGATCGACACAGTTCGTCTCATAGTCACCTCAAATGCACCGCGCAGCGGTGCCAGGAAATTAGCCAGGTAGCGTTTTTGCGTACCCCTGGAATGATAAACAGTTGCTTGTCTGACAAGAACTTCACAATCGCGCGGCGTCCACGTAGTCCTCGCATGACCGACGCAGCGCGCAGCGTCAGCGCCCAGTAATCCATCCAAGGTCGTATCTACCTGGCGGCATAGGTCAACAATACGTGCACAGTTGACAATAACTGTATAATCGGTCGCCGTAGGAAGCTGAAACTGACCGGTGGAACCGGGGACTCAATGATGGGAAGTCAAGGAACATGAGTCTTTCGAGAGGTTCTGCCTGTTCAAGCAACTCCGATAAAGCCTGCGTTATGGACGACGCCTCGGCCTCCTAGAGCTAATTACCAATTCCAATTGAAGCCAAATCAGCCGCATGGCACGGCACTGAACACTTGCCGAGTGGATCCCGCATTGAGACTGGAGCTCATAACGCATGACACGCAAACGGTCGGTCGTTCTGTTTATCTTCCAACTTGCCCTCGTTCTGTCGCTCGGATTGCCGGCATTCGCCCAGGTAAAGATCACGAGCGTTACCCCAGCATCTGCGCCCAGAGGCGCCAAGGTGGTGATCGCCGGTTCCGGCTTTTCGGACAACGCGCAGTCCGACACGGTCGTCTTTAGTACAGCCACGGGCACGGTGGGGGCCTCCGTGACCGACGCGTCGACGACCAGCTTGACCGCGGCCGTACCGTCGACCGCCGTTACGGGTAAACTTTTTGTACAGGTAGGTACTTCCCGTTCCTCTAACGTCACCTTTACTCTAGTCAATCTGGCACCTGTCGCCAACGCCGGCCCAGCTCAAACACTTCCTACGACGGGCGGCACGCTCACGGGAACTGCGACCGACGACGGTTTACCGAACGGGACGCTGACGCCGACCTGGACACAAGTCAGCGGCCCCGATAAAGCCACATTCTCGTCCGCAAACGCGTTCAGCACCAAGCCCACTTTTCCAAAATGGGGAACGTACGTGTTGCGGCTCACGGTCACCGATGGGCTGCTATCCTCCAGTTCTGATGTGACCATCACGGCAAATGCGCCTCCGGTAGTGAGCGCCAGTGCCGACCGGACATCGGTCGTATTCCCTGCCGGCGTCAGCCTTTCGGGAACCGCCAGCGACGTCGACGGCCTGCCGAATGGCACGCTCCAAACAGCCTGGTCCAGCGCCAGCGGCCCGGGTGTGGTCACATTTTCCAACCCCACAGGGTCGAATACGATGGCGACGTTCTCGACTGCGGGAACTTACGTTTTGCGGCTGACGGCCACCGATTCAATGCTGTCCTCCAGTTCCGACGTCACAATCAACGTCAATCCGACCAGCTTCTTCGTCATGGCCGGCGGGCTCAATTTGACAGGACAGACCAACTGGTACTTCTATAACGGCGGTGATGCGCCGGAAGGCGCGTACATGGGGTGGCTGTTTCAGGCGTCGACGTTGTCGGGCAGCGTGCAACTCCCATGGCCACTCCCGCCGGGAAGATATAATGTATTCTTCTACGGCATCTCCTACGACAACAATGACACGATGCAGGCGATCATCGGTGGCGGGACTTCGCCCAGTGTCGTCCTCAATGACCGTGATACCAATAAATATTGGTCGGATCGCGCGGTCGTCGACGTTTCCACGGCATCGAGTTCGCTTCAGGTCCTGCTGACGAGAAATCCTGCCGTAACTGCCGATCAAAGGTACTTGTTCAGAGGGATTTATATTACCGACGACTTGGGCATCACAATGACATGGGATGGAATTGCGGTCAACCTAACGTATCCCACCGTGATGGATAACTCCGCTCCTATAAAGGCCAACCTTGTGCCGAATGGCGGGTTTGAGACTCCCATTGACGCCGGATGGGGATTTATCGGTCAGGGTGCTGGAAGATCGGTTCCGATCAATACCATGTGGAATTCCACGGATTGTTATGAAGGCCAGGGCTGCCTTAAATTGACGTTTGATGACGCAACGAGAATCCTGCAGACGAATTCAGAAGAATTCCTCTCGCGCGTCTATCACCTTAAGCCGAACAAAAAATACACGGTATCGATGTGGATGAAGACATCATCTGGCTTCTCCACGACTGCAACAGTCTCTTTGGTCAACACATTTGTTCCGCCTCCCGGTTATCCCGCACAGCACATTGTTACGACTGGTCCGCAACCTGTAACTGGTACGTTGTGGACGCGGATCAGCGTGTCGAATTACTTGCTGCAATATCCGACAAGCGATTACCAGATCGACGTTAAAACGAATGGAGCATCGGGCAACTACCTCTTGATCGATGCCGTCCAGCTCGAAGAGGGGGACCTGACTGATTACGCCGCGGCCGCACCGGTCGAAGCGGGTATTTTCATCGACCAGTCGGTAAAGCCGGGGAACATTTTCTACAAGGATGAAGTTCTGCAGGCGGACATGGTCACCCGGAATAATAACGGTTTGACGCCAGCAACCGCGACATTGCGTTATGAAATCTACGATCAGTTGAATAATCTGGTCACGCAGGGATCGCTTCCGCGTTCATTGCCGGCAGGGACGCAACGCGCGGCGTTCAATCTTTCGCCGGCGGGCAAACAGGGAATTTTCCGGCTGGTGACGTGGATTGACAACGTCGACCGAACCGAAAGAGAAGTGGTTTATTCCATTATTCCGCGCCCACCGGCCACGACTGCGGATTCGACGTCATCGCTCGGTATCCACCCCAACTATTTCGATGCGCAGTTGAAAATGCTCCAGCGTCTGGGCATGAAGTGGTCTCGCGTATCGAGCCCGTCACCATTCTGCCGTTGGAGCTACATCGAGCCTGCCGAAGGCGTGTTTACGTTTTACGACGCCCAGGTGCTATTGGCCAATACGTATGGACTCTCCTCCATGTGCACGATCGGCACCAATAATTACTGGCCGTCATGGGCGGCGGACCCGAACAACAACGGACTTCCCGATCTTACGAAATGGCAGACGTTTGTCACTCAACTCGTGACCCATTACAAGCCACTTGGTCTGAAGACGTGGGAAATCTGGAACGAAGCGTATGCCGTGTTCTCTGCCGACTTTTATGCGCGGATGCTCAAACTTGCGGCAGACGCTATCGAAGCGGCCGATTCGACTGCCACAGTCGTCGGCATGGGCGGAAGTCCTCCGGATTACATTCAGGCTGTCATCGACTCGCTGCAGGCTCAATATCCGGGGTGGAACTGGTGGCAGCACATCACCGTGCTGTCGTCCCATGACTATCCGGAAGGGGTCGCACCGGAGGCCCTGAGACCCCTCCTCGATAAATACCACGTACCGGTGTGGAACACGGAAGCCGGAGCTTGGGACTTGGGCTTCTATCAAGGCGTGAATTCGAATTTCGTATCATGGGGCCAGTCCGCCTGGCCTGCGGACGGTTTCCGATACTACGAAGGCACGATCGGCGCGTCAGCTGACGTTACGGAGAATTACTTGCGCACGATCGCCACCGGACTAACGAAGTATTTCTACTATGATTCCCGCTACTATGCCGGTCCAGATTATTTCAAACACCACCCGACGATTGTGGAATACGACGGAACGATCAGAACGAAAGGCATCTCCTATGCTATTGCCGGGTGGCTTATCGATCACTCCACCGGCTTAGGCAACGCCGCCACCGATTCGAATTCTTACCTTCTGGTATTCGACAAGGCCAGTGGACCCATTGCCGCGCTGTTCACTGCCGACAACAGTCCGCGCCAGATCACGTTTTCTTTGAGTTCCTCTCAGTTTCAGGCGCTCGATAGCATGGGGAACCCTGTATCGAGCGGAACTACGATCAAGTACGGCCGTGTTCCGGTTTATCTGAAAGGGATCAGTATCTCAGCCTCAAAGTTGAAGTCTGCTCTCCAGAACGGCACGATCACTACCGCAAGC
>QHXA01000045.1:1630-2240 GCA_003222755.1 Acidobacteriota bacterium | reverse complement strand
GTCGTACCCCAACCTCGGCGAAATCAACTCTAGAACCAACGCCACGATCCCGCCGAACCCGAATGCCATCCTCTATTCGTACTACCTGGCCGGCTATTCCGGGTCATGGTCGAGCTGGTCGGCAGGAACCTACGTGGACTTTTCGAACGTGCCCACCGGTTCTTATACGTTTTCCGTAGTGGCGAAGGACGCAGCGGGAAATCAATCGGCCGCAGTCACTAGAAATATCGTCATCAACTGATGATGCGAGCTGTAGGGGGGATATGGAAGAGGCCGAGTACTGCCACCGTCTTGCATTCATGTACAAGGGCGGCATGATCGCACTCGACACGCCCGGCAATTTGAAAAGTGAGCTGCGGTTGCAGTCCATGGAAGACGTGTTCGAAGCTGATCGAAAGAGAGGATCACGTATGAATGTACGCAGAACCAGCGCTATAGCCAAAAAAGATTCCTGCACATCGTGCGTGATTTGCGAAGTCTTATTGCAGCTCTCGGCATGCCATTGTTGCTGTGGTACAACAGCGATCAAAAATCGCCCCACTACATCGTTCCGGACCTGATCGCGGTGATCTTGATGATCATCGCGTCGTTGCTTACATCTTTGACGATC
>QHXA01000045.1:567-1556 GCA_003222755.1 Acidobacteriota bacterium | reverse complement strand
TATTGTTGATGCGAACTTACGAAATCCTCCTGAAAGAACTTCGGCAGACTCTCAGGGAACCCGCGTATGCGCGGGCGGAAACATTCTGGTTCGCTGTTCCCTTGATTATCAAAGTGTGATCTCCATCTTGATGTCGCAACCGCCTCGTCCCGCACATCAGTACAGCGCTGAGCCGAAATGATCATCCTTCTCCGGGCCACCAGGCAGCGGAACTTGTGTCCAGAGCTGATTGAAGCCCGCTATCAGCCCGTTGCACGTGAAGCATCCATATAGTACGAGAACTGCCCCCGCGTCGGAATGCGTACCGACGTCTTTAAACGGTATGCCGATCGCGAGATCGGCGGTCGCCGGGCGCGCGACGCCAAGTTCGGCGGTGTGACCGAAGTTCCAGGCCGTGAGACTGGACCCGAAACGATCGCCGGCCTCGGCCGTGAGACCGACGCCGGACGTGGTCTGACGCCAGATCTGCGGACTCCGGGTGAGAAAGGTCGAAAGCCCGGAACCCGAGCCGTAGATAACATGGACCTGACCTGCATCAGAAACCCCTGCGACATCCTTCAAAGGCACCCCAATCGCGAGATCCGCCTTGCCATCTCCGTTAAAATCACCGGCAGCGAGCGTCTTTCCGAATTGAGCGCCGCCTTCATCTGTTTCACCAAGCGTGCTTGCCAAAAAAAACTGGTTCCGGTTCAGCGATAACCCAGCGGCGACACTGGAAGTGCCATAGAGCACGTGCACAATGCCGACATTAATTACGGATCCGAAATCCTCGCGCGGTACGCCGATCGCGAGATCGGACTTGCCGTCGCCATCGAAATCGCCTGCAGCGAGGGCAAGTCCAAACCGATCGTTTTCTTCGGCGGTCGAGCCTAGAATTCCAGGGCTGGCCTGGGACACCGCCACCGAGGCGGTCCGACTTATGTTCTGGACATCGCCGTTGAACACGAGAACCTGGCCCGCCGCCGCCGCTGTGCCGATTTGAACGCCGG
>QHXA01000045.1:0-443 GCA_003222755.1 Acidobacteriota bacterium | reverse complement strand
GCAGGCCGCTGCCTGTAGTTCCAAACAGCACAAACACAGCTCCCTGATTAGGGATGGTCGCAACAATCGACGAGAACGTGTAATGCGGAATACCGATTGCCAAATCGGCCACAGGAATAACACCGGAGAATTTGTCGCCATTAAAATTGCCCCACGCCAACGACTCTCCAAAGTGCGCGCCGTCCAGCAAGAAGTTGCATCCTATCGGACACAGGGTGTAGTTCCTGCTCAAGAAATCCAAATCGAACAACTGCGGACCCAGACCAGGCCGGCCGGGCTGCGGATTTCCGGCGATGCTCAAACCATTTGGGCCTCCATAGACAATGAGGACGGCGCCGGAATCTTTATGGACCGTCGCACTGCCAAATAGACCGAACGTGGTGACGCTCTTGTGCGGAATGCCGATCGCGAGGTCGGAAAAACCGTCGCCATTGAAATCCCCC
>QHXA01000044.1 GCA_003222755.1 Acidobacteriota bacterium | reverse complement strand
GGACAAGCGGTGTTTCGAATAATATCGCGGCGGGTGCAATCAACATCGACTCGAACAATCCCAACTATGCGAAGCAGCTCGGATACGGGCGTATCGACGTGCTTCGAGCAGTCAAGCCGAACTGATAACCCTAGCGGCGGTCCAAGGAAGGACATCATGAATGCTTCGACGGGTCCAAACACACGCGAGACAGAGTACCGGCTCGCTGAACTGGAGGAACAGTGCCGGCAGCAGACGCTGGCAATGGCAACCTCGCTAGTGTCACTGATCGACATACGCGATCGCTATACCGGTGGCCATAGCGCGCGCGTTGCGAGTTACGTCCGCATTATTGCTCTGGAAATGTGCCTGCCTGACGAGGAACTGGAGACAATCGTGTTCGCCGCTTCGCTCCACGACATCGGCAAGATCGGAGTACCCGATCACGTTCTCTTGAAAAAGGGCAAGCNNGAATGGGGCTGGATGGCGCTCCGCAATGTCGACGGTTTTCAGAATCCGGCCTTGCTGGTTCTCCACCACCACGAACGCCTTGATGGCATGGGATACCCAAGCCGGCTGCGAGGAACCGAAATTCCTCTTGGCTCGCGCATCATCGCCGTCGCAGATTCGTTCGACGCGCTCACAACCACTCGGCCGTATCGCACCGCCCGCACCCGCGATGAAGCCTTAGCCGAACTGCTACGCTGCCGCGATGTTCAATTCGATGCGGAAGTTGTCAACGCCTTCTGCGCCTCGCTCGCACGTGGAACGCTTCTGCAAAAACGCTTTGTCCGCCATGCTTAAGAACCTTGCAATGCGGGCACTCGGGGGTCGAAGCAGGCGGCATCAACGAGGCGCACGCCGCGAAGCGCGAACGAAATCGGCTATGGAAGCAAGGGACGTGGAGGAACCCGGAGACCAACGTATAAACACGCTTGATGCGTCGAATGGAAGGGAGGCGATGTTACTCGCATACTGCCGCCATACTGCCTGAACGTAGTCCTCGACATTCGAAATGTAGAACACGCTGACTGTTGCGCCATGGTCCTTCAGATATTGCCCTGCCATTCGAATAGCTTTTGGTCCCGCGAAGTCGCCGACCAGCGGCACGATTAGGTTCTTTTGATGCATCGCGCGAATGCGATCGTAGCTCTCTCTCGCAGCCAGATAACTCCAGTTCTTGCCGGCGCCGTCAGTCATGGTCATTAGCGCCGCATAGCCCGGACTCATAAAGCTGGAGGAAAAGTTGAGGACCCCTTCACGAACAAACTTCATATAAATGGCCCGAATTCCGCTCTCATCATCGGCTGTGAGCGGGAAGCGGTGACGCGTCTTCAAACGAACCAGAATATCCTTGAGATGTTCCTCAGCGAGGGTCATGTCGGGAGGAATTCTGCCGAAAGCTTGAAAGATCGTTTGAACCGGACTATCGGCAGTGAGTTGCGCCGGAGCTTTTCTGGAAAAGAGGAAGGCCACAAACTCAGTGCGGTCGGTCGACATTTCGAAGATGCTCTTGTACAGCAGGTGTTCGAGCATCATGTCGCGGCGGATGTCGATGACGAACGCGATTTTCGGCTGCAGCGCCGCTATATACGTAAAGTTCTGTTCCGGACCAACTCCGAGATATGTGCCGGCCGATCGAGCCGTTCTCATTAACTGGGGAAGAACGTACTGATATGAAATCTCATTGGACGTGACAATCTCGTGCTGGAAGTAACCGCTCGGTTCGGAAAAGTCGGAAATGATTTTCCAGTATTCGGCATCGCTCAGCTGCGAAGGCAGGTTTTCTGCCGCGCGGGAAGTGCAAATAGACGAAGTAAAGACGAACAGAACTAACGAGGCCGCTACCGCGGCTGCCAAACCCGTCCTCAGTCGCATCCGGACCTTCCTCTGTCACAACTAAGCATAAGTGTATCCCAGCGGGTTCGCCGGTAAGGAAATCCACCTCGTAGTGGAGATCTTCCCTGTAGCCACCGCGCTCATCGGCGGCGGTGGAGGTGCAGAACGAATCATGGGCGCACGCCGCGTAGAGATCGGCGGCGCGGATCCTGATCGCGTTGTGATTTCCCGCCAAGAGAATTCGTATCAGTGAAGCCGGCCGAGAGACTCTTGAACTGAACGCCATTCCGTTCGCGTATTGAGCCGCAGCAGAATTTGCCTGGCCGACGAACGGAAACCGCGGCGGGAAAACAGCGACATCCCGTGGTCTCTGAGTCCGGAGCCCCCCGGAATTTCGGGCAAAACCGGAAGTCGATATTCGAGAGAGATCTGTTGAAAGCCAGTACTGATGTGGACTTGATCGGAGTAGCCCCGGAGGGAATCGAACCCCCGACCAACGGTTTAGGAAACCGCTGCTCTATCCTTCTGAGCTACGGGGCCAAGTTTTGATTCTAACAAGGTAGAGGGACTTTCAACAGAGTGGGGGCTGAAATTGGTGCGCTGTGCGTTGTGGCGCGCCGGACAGACACCTACTTTCCTCTTTTATTTAGCTCGTCTCAAGAATAAATTGAGAGATAGTAAAAAAAGAACAGCGACTCTTCAGCGTCTACTGCTTCTCAAAAACAATCACATTGTTGACGGCTCGTCCTGCCGGGTCCGTGCCCGTTTGCGTAACGGTCGTGGTTCGTCCGTCACCGGAGATGACGCTCCTCCCGGTCATGACGACTTTCCCACCTTTCTTCCACACCACACCGGTCTCGCGTTCATTGAGTCGGTTCGCGGACACTGTGTCAGCAATGGGAGACCCCATCATGCGATAGTCCTTGCCGTCGAATTTGACAGAGGCTTCGCTGTGGATTTTGTTTCCTTGCGCATCCACGATATCAATCGTGGCCTTCACTCCATCTTCCCAAGGTTCGAACTTGTTTGTTGCGCTCTGGGGCGCAGGGCCGGGATTATATGTGGATTTGGAAAGATTCACTTTCCATGTTCCGATCATAGGATCATTTAATGGTGTTTGTTGAGACATAATCGTTCCTCATGACTATTTAGCATCGATCGCGGATCGGATCGGTCGCCGTAACTCTGTTTGGTAGAACGTTGCGATGTCGACAAATTCTACTTCATATTCGGTAAAGCCGTCTGGGAGATCACTGTGAGACCGCTCGACGCATTCGCCGACTCTGAATAGAGGCATGACATTGCTGCTTAGGAAAAAATTCCGGGAGCGCGCACCCTATTCGCAGCTCAGAAGAAAGTGAAATCGGTTTTCATCCTACACGTGATGCATTTCACGACGTGCAGACGCTATGGTAAACATTCTCATCAACTGGCTTCTCAGCGCGGTGAGTCTCATGGTCGTGGCTCAGGTTGTTCGCGGTTTTGATGTCACCAGTTTCGGAACAGCCTTGATCGCCGCGCTTGTAATCGGACTCGTGAACGCAACGGTTGGATTGTTTTTGAAAATCGTGACGTTTCCTCTGACTCTGGTCACGCTGGGTATCTTCTGGTTCGTAATCAACGCACTGATGTTGAAACTGGTGGCGGCACTTGTGTCAGGGTTCACGATCCAAGGATTTCTGCCTGCTTTTTTCGGAGCGATTGTACTGAGTTTAGTGAATGTATTCTTCAAGGCTGTTACCGCGCGGTACCGGGTAAAGGAATAACGCAGAGCTGGTAATCGTCAGCGCTTCGCTTGCTCGATCAATGCCTGAATGTGCGGCGAATCTGCATGAAGCTTCAACGCATCGGCTGCCGCCGCGGATTGCTGCGCAGTACCGCTTCTTAAGAGACCGAGTAAGAATTCGATAGCTTCCGGAAGACCGGAGGAGCTGATCGCGCGAAGGAGAACGCTGGAGAATTGTTCAGTTCGTACTTCTTTCCAGGTTTCGATCAGTGCCTTGACGGCAGTAACAACGCGAGAGCCGCCAAGCGCGAGCGCTGCTTCGCCGCGCAATTCCTCATCAATCGATTTCAGATATTCCGCGACAAAGGGCACTGCACGATCGCGCTGCATCTGCAGCAGCGCATCAAAAACGTACCCAATGATCAGCGGGCGACGATCGCCGGTCCGGGCTTTCAATCGAAGCAAGAGGACGGCTTCATCGCCGCCAAGCTGATTCAGGGCGCGTACCGCTTCGATTCGTACAGGATCAGCGGGATCGCTCATGGCGTCCACCAGATAACCGAGCACCTCGAATCTGCTCAAGTCGCTGCATTGCACGAGCGCAAGGAAAGAATTCGCTCTGAGCTGCACGGCCGAGTCTTCTTGACCGCCGTACACCGGCTCCATCTGGACGTGTCGCAAACCGCGCACGAACGGCGATGACTCGCTGTAGTCGAGCTGCGCCAGCGCCTTGACAATCGCAGTTTTACCCCAACACTTAGGATCGGTTTTAACTGGTTCGTGAAATAACCGGTCGAACGCCGCAAGCAGCTCCGCCGTCAAGCCCGACAGTTGAAGTTCGCCCACAGTTTTCGCGGCTTCAGCTATGACGAGATTCGACCGGTCTGCAAATGCTTTGCGCAGGATTGCTTCAGCATCGACAGCGAACGTATTGGTCCGCAGTTGCCGCAGTTCGTCGATGCGATCCTCTAGCTTCCTCGTGGGCAATCTTATTTCTGGAAAGTCGGAAACCGGACACCGCGGCTACGATTTTCCCGTTGAGTGGCTTCCAGGTCCAATTCGGAGAGTGCGATCCTCGTGGAGGTATTTTCGTCAAAAATCCAAACCGTTTGTCCCACGATCGCATAATTCTGAATCTCCATCCGATGACCATCGCGAAACACGAGAACAGTCGGTATGGCCGGACGTTCGGGTGCGGCAGGCGGAGAATAAGCCGGCGCTGTCCGAGATTGTTCATAACGGAGCTGCTCAATCTCGCGCGAGAGCCGTTGCACCTCCTGCGCAAGATCGGCTTCGTTCTGGCTTACCGAAGGAGCTACATAGGTCGGCGCGACATAAACGGGCGGCGTGTAGACAGGCAGACTATTCCAGAAAAACGGCGAATACGTGCCGATGAATGGCTGCGGGAAAATGATCCTTGGCTGATGTCGCACAACGACGCGCGGGCCACCTACAATTCGTGGCGCAATCAGCGAGCCCGGCGCTCGGCCGACGAGGGGCGGTGTCACAACAGGCGTCGGGGCTCGGCCGACGAAAGCGGGACCTCGCGCGAAGCCCGGCGCCGGCGCAATGCGTCCCCCGACGGCGCCATGATGTCCTCCGCCACGGCCTTGCGCAGCTAATGTCACGGCCATTGTGATCGAGACAACAAACGTTGCGAAAAACATCCTGGCAAGTTGACGGAGCATATCCGAATCCTCTTACTAACCATCATACAACGTTATGCAACGCGGTCGCGGCGAATGCCTTCACGGACGACAACACCGGTTCGACGCCATGCAAGAGCGCCGACGAGCAAGCCGATGGCGAAGCCGAGGATCAGCCAACCCCAGGCCACGCTATGCGCCGCCTCCGGCGGTGCAGTATTGCCCACATCAGCTTGAGGCGGAGCGGTTTGTGTCTCGCCAACAGCCGGAGGCGCCGCCGGCGTGGGCGTTGCCGCCTGACTGGGGTTCTGGGAACTTGTCCCCGATTGGGGAGCTGTTCCTGTATTTTGGCTGTATGCTGGGCTGATCACGGTTAGTGCCAACACCAATAGCAGAACGGTTTTAGTCAAAGGGCATCTCGATTTCATAATTACTCCTGAATATGTGATGGCAGGAAAAAGACCAAAGCGCCACCTCCCAGAGGATCCGCTGATCGAGTGGCTGGCTTGGCTGATGGACGAATCCATCCGCATCGGCCCTTGGGCAATAGGCCTCGATGGCCTTATCGGGCTGATTCCCGGGATTGGCGATATGGCCGGAGCCACGGTGTCCGCTTTGATCATCGCGCGAGCCATGCGGAGCGGTATCGCGAAGAGCGCAGTCCTGCGGATGGTGATCAATGTCGCCTTGGATTCGCTTGTCGGGGCCGTGCCATTCGTTGGCGATATTTTTGATTTCGCGTTTAAATCGAACATGTACAACCTGCAAATCTATCGCGAGGCTCTTCGGGGCGAACGCCAGCCCGTGCGAGATTGGTTCTTCATTGTGGTCGTCTCATTAATATTGCTGGTAATCGTTCTGGCTCCGATCATTGGGTTGCTTTATTTAGCTAAACTGATCATGTCTTACATCCGCTAGAGTTTCACGCGCCGTGTTGGCGCAGTCGGCGCAGAGAAACAATTGACCCACCGATTTCACGGATCTATCATTCAGCCGACTTCTCTGAATTGTAGGCGCGGTCTATGACCGCCGCTACAGTTATAGAAAGGATTTCCGATGATCGCAGCTCCGCGCTCAAGAACTTGTGCCCTGGCCATTCTCGTTGCAGCAATCCTGGCTAACGCCGGCCCAGGCATGGCGCATCACTCGTTCGCGATGTTTGACCAAACAAAGCAAATCACGCTGACTGGGACGGTCACCGTGTTCGAGTGGACTAATCCTCACGCGTACATCGAAATCGACGTACCCGATGAGAAGGGGACCGTGAAGCATTGGAGTGTTGAATTAGGCAGTCCGAGCATCCTGATGCAGAGCGGCTGGAAATTCAAAGATCTGAAGCACGGAGATAAGGTGACGGTTCGAATCAGTCCGCTGAAAGACGGAAGGCCGGGCGGCCTGCTCGTGCAGGCAACATTGCCGGATGGGCGGGTGCTTGGGAATGGCCCAGGCCGAGGGCCGGCTCAACCAACCACAGGAGCGCCTAACCAATGATGCAACGTCGACACACTCTCTTAGGAGTCATCGTACTCGGCGCCTGGTCGATTGCACTCGTTCCCGGCGTCGCGCACGCACAGTCGAAAACAGATACTCCCGATTTCAGCGGCGTGTGGGGACCTTATCGCGGCGGTCGCGGCGCCGATCCAAAGTTGGCGCCGCCTCCGGCGAGCGCATTAGCGCTGAACCCGGAATATGCCAAACCATACGAAGCGCGTCGCGCGGCTGAGGCGGTAGCGAACAGCCGCGGTGAGCCGCTGGCAAATGCGAGCGTGGCGTGCGTGCCTTATGGAGTGCCGTCGATGATGTCCGTTGCGGTATATCCGATCGAAATCATCCAAACGCCAAAGCAAGTGACGATCATTGCGGAAGCTTTCAGCGAGGTCCGGCGTGTGTATATGGACAAACCGCAGGTGAAGATCGATGACGTGCCTCCTGGGTACTACGGCCGGTCCGTGGGCCGTTGGGAGGGAGACACGTTAGTCATCGACACCGTTGGGATCAAGGAATCGGTGCAATATCAACGGATGCCGCACAGCGATCAAATCCGCATCTCCGAACGGATGCGGCTTGTCGCGCCCGATGTCCTGCACGATCAAATCACGATCACAGATCCTGTCGTGCTGGAGAAGCCATATACATACACTCTTGCCTATCGCCGTATGACGGATTATGAAATGGTCGAATTCGTGTGTGACAACAACCGCGAGTATGTGGACGATCAGGGTATCGTGCGCTTGAGAGTACGCGAGAAGTAGAGCCGGAGGAAAAGATGGAAAGTGCGAGAACGGGAAAACGCATAATTGCGCTTGTTGTATTTAGCGTCATCTTCGCGGCGTCAGATGTTTCAGCGCAGTTCCAGCCCCCAGGAGCGCTTGGCGCGCTAGCGCCGGCGAATCTTGCGAAGCCTCGTCCGAAACCGCCATTCGACTTGACAGGAACGTGGCTGCACGGGGGCGGCGCCGATAACGGCTTCAGGTTCTCGCCTCCGCCCGGTTTCAAATTGACTCCGGAGGCCCAGGTCCACTTCGACGCGGCGCGAAAAGCCCAGGCGGAAGGAAAAGTTTATCGTGATGACATCGGCCAGTGCTGGCCGTCAGGCGTGCCCATCATGATGACGCGTGTGTGGCCCATCGCGATGATTCAGTTGCCTACTGCGATTTTCATGATCCAGGAATTGATGAACACGATGCGTTTCA
>QHXA01000855.1 GCA_003222755.1 Acidobacteriota bacterium | reverse complement strand
GAGTGCCCGGATAATCTGACTTCCCGGCCGAGGTTCCATTCCTTCGGGACGGCCGCGCCGCGAACTCAAGTCGCCCATCACCTCACCCACGTACTCGTCCGGCTACACGATTTCGACTTACATGACCGGCTCGAGCAGCGTCAGATTCGCCTTACGGCAACCTTGCTTGAACGCCATCCGAGGAATCGACTTCATGGTACGAACCGTCCAGCAGGGTGACTTTAACGTCCTTCACTTCGTAACCGGCCAGAACGCCGGACTGCATGGCTTCTTTGATGCCCTGCTCGATCGGACGGATGAATTCCTTCGGGATGGACCCGCCCTTGATGGCGTTTTCGAACACGAAACCAACACCAACTCCGCTCGGCTCGACGGTAATCTGGGCGTGACCGTACTGGCCGTGACCACCCGTCTGCTTGATGTGCTTGCCTTCGCCTTCCGCTTTCCGGCGGATTGTTTCTTTGTAGGCAACCTGCGGCTTGCCGACATTAGCTCCGACGTTGAACTCGCGCATCATGCGATCGACGATGATTTCCAGATGGAGTTCGCCCATTCCGGAAATGATGGTCTGCGCAGTATCCGGATCGGTATGAATTCGGAAGGTGGGATCTTCCTGCGCGAGCTTATTGAGCGCAATACCCATCTTTTCCTGGTCGGCCTTCGTCTTTGGCTCGATCGCCACCGCGATCACCGGTTCTGGGAAATCCATCGCTTCGAGCAGGATTTGCTTATTCTCGTCACAGATCGTGTCCCCGGTTGTGACGTTGCGAAGACCCACTGCCGCAGCAATATCCCCGGCGAATACGTCTTTGATTTCTTCGCGCTTGTTCGCGTGCATCTTCAACAAGCGGCCGATCCGTTCACGAACCTGTTTGGTGGAGTTGTACACGTGGGAACCCGTATCGAGCTTGCCGGAATAAACACGGAAGAACGCGAGCTGCCCAACGAACGGATCGGTCATGATCTTGAAAACCAGCGCGGAGAATGGTTCCTTATCGTCCGGTTTCCGGGTCAAAGCGGAAGTGCGATCGGGCGTCCAGCCTTGGACTGGTGGAATGTCGACCGGCGATGGCAGGTAATCCACCACCGCATCGAGCAGCGGCTGCACGCCTTTGTTCTTGAATGCCGCCCCGCATAGGACTGGCGTCAGCTTGATCGAAATCGTTCCTTTGCGGATCGCAGCTTTCAGCTCATCGTTGCTGATGGATTCGCCACCGACGAATTTCCCGAACAGCTTCTCGTCGGCTTCGCATGCGGCCTCAATGATCCTCTCCCGATGCTGATGAACAATATCTTTGTACTCAGAAGGAATTTCTTCGACGGTAAATTCCGCGCCGAGGCTTTCATCACGATAGATGATCGCCCTCTCGTTGATCAGGTCAATGACACCTTTAAACGTATCTTCTTTCCCGAGCGGATACTGAATGGGCACGGGGTTGGCGTGCAGGCGCGAGCGCATCATCCCCATGCAGCGCTCGTAGTCGGCGCCTGGGCGGTCCATCTTATTTACGAATGCAATTCGCGGCACCCGGTACTTGTCGGCTTGGCGCCATACCGTTTCCGATTGCGGTTCAACGCCACCGACGGCACAAAAAACGGCAACGGCGCCATCCAGCACGCGCAGGGAGCGTTCAACTTCGGCAGTGAAATCAACGTGGCCGGGAGTATCAATAATGTTGATACGGTGATTGTTCCAGAAACATGTCGTCGCGGCGGACGTAATCGTGATTCCGCGCTCCTGTTCCTGTTCCATCCAGTCCATCGTGGCGGTGCCTTCATGCACCTCACCGATCTTGTAGTTGATGCCGGTGTAGTAGAGAATCCGCTCTGTCGTGGTGGTCTTTCCGGCATCGATATGCGCCATGATGCCGATGTTTCGTGTTTTTTCTAGTGCTGTCGTACGTGGCATATAAAAGTTCTGAGTTTTAGTTTTGAGTTCTGAGTTTTGAGTCGGCAAAATTCACAACTCAAAAACTGCTATTCAGCTCACCATCTGTAATGCGCGAACGCCTTGTTGGCCTCCGCCATGCGGTGCGTGTCTTCCTTCTTCTTGATTGAATTTCCGCGGTTATTCGCTGCATCGAGCAGTTTCCATCGATTTCTCGCCGCGGCCCCTCGAGTACGTCAGGATCCAGCGGATTGCCAAAGACGTACGGCGAGCCGGATTCACTTCGACCGGCACCTGATAGGTCGAGCCGCCGACGCGGCGCGACTTCACTTCAAGTACGGGCTTGATATTCTCGACCGCCTTCTTGAAAAGCTTCAGCGGATCGTCTTGGGTCTTCTTTTGAATGACGCCCATCGCCTTATAGAAGATCTGGCGGGCGGTGCTCTTCTTGCCGCCGTA
>QHXA01000854.1:3644-3983 GCA_003222755.1 Acidobacteriota bacterium | reverse complement strand
CGCCGAGATGGCTCTCCCGAGGTTGATGTCGGCCGTGCCTATAATGAGTTTTGGTTCGATCGCGGCTCACATATTGTCCAGAGCCGACGGACATCCTTGATCGTCGATCCGCCAGACGGAAAAATTCCTTCGCTGACACCAGAAGCCCGAAAAAGGCAAGCCGCGCTTGCAGAATATCGAAGACAACATCCGGGAGATGGCCCCGAAGATTTCTCCTTAAACAATCGTTGCATCCTTTGGGCGACGGCGGGACCACCCATGCTACCCGGCGGATACAACAACAATTACCAGATTGTTCAAGCTCCGGGATACGTCACGATCCTTGTCGAAATGATCCAC
>QHXA01000854.1:0-3536 GCA_003222755.1 Acidobacteriota bacterium | reverse complement strand
GAAACCACGAACTTCACAAACAAGACAAACTTTAGGGGCGCTAGCGAAAGTATGCGTCTGGTCGAGCGCTTCACACGCACAGACCCGCACACGATCATTTATGAATTTACCGTCAATGACCCATCCAGCTTTACAAAACCCTGGACGGCTCAAATCCCGATGAAGAAAACTGCAGATCCACTCCTCGAATACGCTTGCCACGAAGGCAATTACGCAATGGAAGGTATGCTCGGTGGCGTCCGTGCCGAGGAAAGGAGGACAGCCGAAGCAGCGAAAAGGGACAAAACACAGTGATGCATGGTTCCGAGATCGTTGAACATCACGCATAGTTCCTCGGAACAGGACAGTTTGCCAGTCGATATGTGCCAGGTGAGAGCATGACAGCGTAACCTTCTTTTACCAATGCGCGATTGCCGAGGCCGGCATCGGGACGCGAGAGGCCGGTGACACGCGCGAGTTCGCCGCGCACAGTCAAACCGGCTCCATCGAGAAAACAACGGGCGATTTCGCGCAGCGCTGTTTGGCGATCGATCTTTCGTGATAACGCTTGCGGAAAGCGTTCTTCGGTCAGTCCCCAAAGATAAGTAAATTTGGGTTGATAGACCACGTTGGTGGGCATAACGATCATCGCGGCCTGGAGTTCATCGACCGCTGCTGTGAACGCTTTGCGATCCGGTACACCAGATTCTACGCGCAGGTCCGCAGTCCCCATCTCCCACTCCTTGCGCAATACTCGCAAGACCGCGAAAGCGGGCTTGCTCAAACGTGTCTTCTCGTGACGTCGCGGCATACCCCAAAGTGCATTGAAGTATGGAACCATGCGCGGAGCGAGGAACATGGCTCTTCCGCAGGCCAGCTTGCCGTAGTAGACGCGCCCGCGTCGCAGCATCTCATCTTTTAAAGCCCAAGTGTGGGAGCTTTCCGGATCCTTCTGCACATTTCGAGGCAAGACCGCGTCGCGCCGCCCGCAGACTGCGACGTAGAGCGACGGTCCAGGCCGGCGCGAATCCGTGAGGCACGTTGCATACCCGACACGTTCGATGAAGCGCTCCGCCTGCGCCGGCGTCTGCACTTGTCCCTCACCTTCGCGATGCCAGTGGGAGTCACGATACTCCTCGACTT
The DNA here is from genome assembly GCA_003222755.1 of Acidobacteriota bacterium. Lineage (GTDB taxonomy): Bacteria > Acidobacteriota > Terriglobia > 20CM-2-55-15 > 20CM-2-55-15 > 20CM-2-55-15. The sequence goes on along the minus strand of QHXA01000854.1, from coordinate 2,414 downwards.
CATCCGGGAGTGCTGGTCTCATGGTTCATTGACTTCGAAAATTGCCGGTGTTACGTTACGCGACTGAACGGAAAACAGGTGAAATATGAATAATCTCTATCGAACCAGGATTGCGGGTGTTTCTCTTTTGCTCGTCACGGTAATCTTGGTCTGCATCCCTACGTATGCGCAGCCGGCCCGTCCGCAGAATCCACCGGATATTACAGGAGAATGGCGGCAGGAGAGTGATGAAAGCGGTCTCGGGCAGCCTCCGCTCGGCGATTACCTGGGGATTCCATTCAACGAAGCAGGACGCATGAGGGCGGACACGACGGCGGAATCGATCTGGGGAACACCGGAGTACCAGTGCCGGCCGCACTCGGCCCCACACCAGTGGCGCGGCCTCGGTGGTGCCCGCATCCTGAAGGAACAAGACCCGCAAACGCGAGAGGTGAAGGCATATCACATTCAGTTCATGCGCTCCCTCGACTGGCCTATTTACATGGATGGGCGTCCGCATCCGCCGGCGTACGCGCCGCACACGTGGAGCGGCTTCTCGACCGGAGAATGGGTGGGAAATACGCTGAAAGTGACGACCACTCACCTCAAGGACGGCTACCTCAGACGCGGCGGGCCGCAGACGAGCGACATGTATACGATGACGGATTACATGACGCGGCACGGCGATATCCTCACCATCAACACGGTCATCGACGACTCGATATACATGGACGAGCCGTTCGTTCAATCGATCACATATGTATACGACACCACCGCCGGCTCTGCGTTTGCCGAGAATGGCGGGACCGACCGGCATCACGTGCCACATTTCCTGCCCGGTCAGAACACTGCATTGTCCGACTGGCTGAAGAATCAGGATTGGATTCCGGTTGAGCCCACGAGAGGTGGCGTCAAAACGCTGTACCCGGAGTATCGAGCCGCGTTGAATGGCTCGGCGAATGCCACTAACCTGAAAGTGCCTTCGTCCCGATCTGCTTTCTCACCGGATAAAAGCATCGCCGACCAGAGCCCGAGAGACGGCGAGGTCCACATTCTGCCGGTGCAAGGAAATATCTATATGTTGGTAGCGGACGGGACCAACATCACCGCTTCGGTCGGGCCGCAGGGCGTTTTAGTAGTGAACACGGGTTCGGCCCCGATCACGGATAAGCTTCAGGCGACGGTCAATCAACTGGCCAATGCGGTGGCGGCTGCGCCAACAACGAACAACTGTTTCGGGCCGAACTGCCCCGGTGTTGCGTTTGGTTGGTCGAGCCCATTCATCAACACCATCATCAGTTCCCCGACTCCGCCAAAACCGCTTCGTTACATCATCAACACCAGCGATGCTCCAGACCACATTGGCGGAAACGAGAAATTCGCCACATCCGGTTTTTTTCCGCGCGGAGGCGGCCTCGGCGCGGCTACAGGCGTTGGGCGAACGGCTTCGGTGGTCGCTCATGAGAATGTCCTGAATAGGATGAGTGCTCCCGCTGGTAAACAGGCGGCGGCGCCCGAGCGTGCGTGGCCGACGGATACTTATTTCGACGAGTTCTACAAGCTGCCCGAATATTTCAATGGCGAAGCCGTCATCGTATATCACGAGCCGGCTGCAAACACGGATGGCGACAGTATCGTGTTTTTCCGTCACTCCGAGATCATCAGTGCAGGTAACATTTACTCCACGGTCAGCTATCCGACGATTGATCTGGCCAAGGGCGGCGGCATTCAAGGTGTTGTCAAAGGGCTTAATCACATTCTCGACCTGGCTGTTGCGGAGTACCGGTCACAAGGCGGCACCTGGATTATTCCGAGTCATGGGCGCCTGTCGGATACGGGCGACGTGGCTTCCTATCGCAATATGCTGGTGATGATTCGCGACCGCATTCAAGACATGATTAACAAAGGCATGACGCTCGATCAGGTCAGGGCCGCCCGTCCGACGCTGGACTTTGATGGGCGTTACGGTTCGAATACCGGTTCCTGGACGACGAATATGTTTGTCGAGGCAGTGTATCGGAGCCTCAAGGAGAAAAAATAATGCGCAGAATCGTTCTTCTCGTTGTTGCTGCGGCTGTCTTGGCAGGTACCGCGGCCTATGCCCACCATTCATATGGCGCGACGTACGATGTGAGCAAAGAAATCAAGCTGCAAGGCAAATTGGTGCAGTTTGTGTTTCGCAACCCGCATGCCTTCGTGCATATTGAGGCGCCTGATCAAAACGGAGTCACGCAACGATGGGCCGTGGAGTGGAGCGGCACTACGCAGTTGGGTGCTTCAGGTGTGACGCGGGAGTCGCTGCGAGTTGGCGATGAGATCGTCATTTTTGCGCGGCCATCGCGTGTGGCTGGTGAATACCGCGCATTGATGGTGACACTGAAGCGGCCAGTGGATGGTTTCACCTGGGGGACACGTGAAGGTGAACGGGTTGATTA
>QHXA01000043.1:14729-16958 GCA_003222755.1 Acidobacteriota bacterium | reverse complement strand
GTCATTTTGTACAGGTTATTCAGAATGACTAGGCCCTGCTCGCCTCGTTTCAATTCGATAACGATGCGCATTCCGTGACGATCGCTCTCATCACGGATATCGCCGATACCCTCGAGCCGTTTGTCGTTTACAAGCTCGGCTATTTTCTCGATCAGGCGGGCCTTATTGACCTGGTAAGGGATTTCGGTGACGACTATGCTATCGCGCTCTTTGCCCTGGCGTTCGATCGTTGCGCGCGCACGAACTGTGAGTTGACCGCGGCCGGTCTGATAAGCCTGACGTATTCCACTGCGGCCGTGAATGATCCCGGCAGTTGGAAAATCGGGGCCGGGGATATAGGCCATTAGATCGCGTTGGGTGGCTTGCGGGTTGTTGATGAGGTGGATCGCCGCCTCGCAGACTTCTGTCAGATTGTGCGGCGGCATATTTGTCGCCATTCCCACAGCGATTCCGTTCGATCCATTGACCAAAAGATTGGGCACTTTGCTCGGAAGGTAAGACGGTTCTTCACGCTCCTCGTCGTAGTTGGGAACAAAATCGACGGTGTCCCTATCGATGTCCTCGAGCAGTGCTTCAGCGAAAGGCGACATGCGCGCTTCGGTGTATCGCATGGCCGCGGGTGGATCGCCATCGACAGATCCAAAATTGCCTTGGCCATCGACCAGCGGATATCGGTATGAGAAATCCTGAGCCATGCGAACAAGAGCGTCATAAATAGGCCCATCACCGTGTGGATGATAGTTTCCCATCACCTCGCCAACGATCTTGGCGCATTTTCGGTAGGCGCGATTCGAAGCCAGGCCCATGTCGCGCATACCGACGAGAATCCGCCGGTGAACCGGCTTCAGGCCGTCTCGTACATCCGGCAATGCCCGCCCAATGATGACGCTCATGGCGTAGTCGACGTAAGACCGCCGCATCTCGTCCTCGATATTTACAGGAACGAGATTATTCAGTGGGGGTGGTAGCGGTGGCGTGGGAGGCGTAATGTCGTCTGGCATTAAATATCCAAATTCTTCACTTCGAGAGCGTTGTCTTCGATAAATTTGCGACGTGGTTCAACAGCATCACCCATCAGCACGGTGAAGATGTCGTCAGTATCTACGGCGTCTTTGATCTGAACCTGCAGGAGCGTGCGTTTCTCCGGATCCATTGTTGTTTCCCAAAGCTGTTCCGGATTCATTTCGCCAAGACCTTTATATCGCTGAATCTGAAGGTCCTTCTTTCCGAGCTCCATGACATGTTCAATGAGGGCCTGCCGATCTTTCAACGTCGCTGCACTCGACTCGGTCCTGGCGATAAACGGCGCCTGGTCCAGTTCGCCGATGGACTTGTGCAGCGCCAGGAGGCGCTGATATTCGGGACTCGACAATTGTTGATAGCCGACCAATCGCGGCGACTGACTCCCCAGCCGGTACAATAGTTTCTGGACGCTATGCTCCTCGTCGGCCAAAATGTCTACGCTGTACCCAAACTCGGCGATCTTGTCCGCAAGAGTCTTCATTTTTTCCTGGTCACCTAAGAAAGCACGGCTGTCGGCGCCTATGCTCAGAAGCAGATCCGTAATTCTCACGTCTCGGAAGTGCCTGTCGACTCGATTGAACACAGTGTTTAGCTCGATCAGTTTCTCCAAGAAGCTGGTTAGTTCACGCCCGGTCAACTCGTGCCCATCGGCTTGAATCGTCAAATTGTCTGTGGCTTTTTTCAGCAGGAACCGCGACATCTGGCGTTCGTCCTTGATGTATTGCTCAGTCTTTCCCTTCTTCACTCTGAACAGCGGCGGTTGGGCGATATAGATATGACCGTTCTCGATCAGCGGAGCCATTTGCCGGTAAAAGAACGTGAGCAGCAGTGTACGGATGTGCGATCCGTCCACGTCTGCGTCAGTCATGATGATTACCTTGTGATACCGCAGCTTCGACGTATCGAAATCGTCCTGTCCGATTCCAGTACCCAATGCAGTAATCATCGCGACGATTTCCTGATGCGTGAGCATCTTGTCGTATCGTGCCTTTTCAACGTTAAGAATCTTTCCCTTGATTGGGAGAATCGCTTGGGTGCGGCGGTCCCGGCCTTGTTTCGCTGATCCCCCAGCCGAATCCCCCTCGACAATGAAAATCTCCGCATTCTCCGGCGAGCGTTCTTGGCAATCCGCGAGTTTTCCCGGCAAGGACATGCTGTCCAGCGCTCCCTTGCGCCGGACGAGTTCTCGCGCACGCCGAGCGGCTT
>QHXA01000043.1:6941-14592 GCA_003222755.1 Acidobacteriota bacterium | reverse complement strand
AGTTTTGTCTTGGTCTGCCCTTCGAACTGCGGATTCGGCAGTTTGACATTGATGACGGCTACTAAGCCTTCTCGCGCGTCGTCGCCCGACAGGTTCTCCTTAACATCTTTTAACAGGCTGCTCGCGAGCGCATAAGTGTTTAGAGTCCGAGTCAGCGCGGATTTGAAGCCGATCATGTGCGTGCCGCCTTCATGAGTGTTGATATTGTTGGCGAACGTGAATATCTGCTCCTGATATCCGTCGTTGTACTGCATGGCGATCTGAAGATCGATGCCCTCCCGCACGCCTTCAAAATAAATAACCTTGTCGTGTAGTGGAGTCTTATTTTTGTTCAGGTGCTCGACGAAGGAAACGATTCCCCCCGTGTAGTGGAATTCGTGTTTCTTACCACCTGTCTCACTCCGCTCGTCGTCAATTGTGATCAGCAATCCGCGATTCAGGAAGGCGAGTTCGCGTAATCGTTGGGACAGCACGTCAAAGTTAAACTCCGTGGTTTCGAAGATCTTGTCATCCGGTTTGAACGTCACCTTCGTTCCACGACGGTCGGTATGACCAGTCATTTCCAGAGGGCCGGCCGGAACACCCCTGCAGTAACTTTGAACGTAAACCTTTCCCCCACGCCAGATCTCCAGGTTGAGCCGTTCAGAAAGCGCGTTAACGACGGAAACACCAACTCCGTGCAATCCCCCGGAGACTTTGTACGCAGAGTTGTCAAATTTGCCGCCCGCGTGCAGTTTGGTCAAAACGACTTCAGCTGCCGGCTTTCCCTCTTTCGGCATGATCTCGGTCGGAATGCCGCGGCCGTTATCAATCACAGTGACTGAATTGTCGATGTGGATGACGACATGGACTTCGGTGCAAAAACCCGCCAAAGCCTCATCAATGGAGTTATCTACGACTTCATAAACGAGGTGATGCAACCCGTCGGTGCCTGTTGAACCGATGTACATCGCCTGCCGCTTTCGGACGGCCTCTAAACCCTCTAAAACTTTGATGTGTTCGGCGCCGTAATCCGCTTCTGTTGTAGGGGGGTGTCCCTGACCCTCATCACCTGCATATTCCATTCGTTCAGCCATTTTTATTTGGTTTTACCGTGGAGTATTCGGAGAAAAGAACGCTCGCTCCGAACAAAAAAAGTAAAAAGTATTCTAGCAAAAATAGGTCCATTTTCGGCACAGAAACTTTGGTATGAGAGGGCTGGGAAGTATGGATGATGTAGTAGCCATCCCAATTGGGATGGCTACATAATGTATAGAACAGAACTCGGCGATATTGTCTCTAGATCCGCATCGGCATCACGACGTAACGATAGTTGTAATCACTTGGGGGTTGCGTTCGTAGTTGAGCGGCGCTCTCGCTGTCCTTGAACTCAAAATTAATGTCCGGTTCATCCGCAGTTGTAAAAAAATCCAAGAGATATTGGTAGTTGAAGCCTACCTGCAGATCCTCTTTATCGTACTCTACTTCCAGAGTTTCATGCGCCTCGCCCAAATCCGAATGGCTGGCGGTTATCTCCATTGAACCATTGGTCAGTATTAACTTGACCGTTCGGGACCGTTCATCCGAAAGAATTGCCACCCGCCGGACGGCTGCCGTGATTTCCTCCCGATTCACAGTAACCACCTGGTCATTGCCGCGTGGTAACACCGCCTCGTAATTTGGAAATTGGCCCGTGAGCATCCGGGAAATGAGAAGGCGTTTACCCATATCAAAAAACAGATGATTGTCATCTCGGGCGAAGCCAATGCGCTCGGCATCCACGCTTTCTGAAATCATTCGCACGAGTTCACTCATTGCTTTTTTGGGAATCAGAACCCGGATCTCTTCGGTGACATCCTCAAGAGCTTCGGATTTCTCGATGTGAGCGAGGCGATGGCCATCGGTCGCAACCATCGTAATAGAGCCCGGCTTAAGCAAAAGCAAGGCGCCGCTCAACGTGTACTTTGAATCTTCGGTGCTGATGGCAAAGATCGTCCGTGTAATCAGTTTCGCAAGGACATCGGGGGGAATCCTGCACACGATCGACTTCGGCTCGGGCAATGCTGGAAAGTCTTCTTGGGGCAGGCCGGCGATTCGGAACCGGCTCGATCCGCAGGTCATCGTGACCCAGTTGGCTTCGCCTCGCTTGAATTTGATTTCTTTGTCCGGAAGCGCCCGAACGATTTCATAGAGCCTCTTGGCAGGCAAGGTCACAGTGCCGGGCACCGTGGTTTTGGAAACACAGACCGATTTCAAGCCGATCTCAAGATCGGTAGCAGCGATCCGAAGCTCACCTCCCTCAGCCCGTACAAGAACATTGGCCAAAATCGGAATGGTGGTCTTGCGCTCGACGACTCCTTGAATCAGAGTCAACTCTTGTAACAAATCAAACTTTCTGACTGTAAATTCCATACTAGTTATTAATAACTCCAGTTTATAGTCAGGTGAATATTTGCGCTAAAACTTAGATCACCATTCGTTTTATTGAATTACGAAACGATCTCCTTGTGGATAAACCCGCGCGGCTTCGTTGGATCTCCTGTGGAAGGAGTGTACCCACTCGTTTTCCACAACAGGTCCACATGGAATCCACGGCATTATTGAAAAGAATCCAAAAAGACCTGGATCTGTTTGTTAAGGTCACGGTCCCGTTGCCGTAACTCCTCAATTTTGGTTATCGAGTGAAGGACCGTAGTGTGATGCTTATTGCCAAACTCCCTTCCAATTTGCGGCAACGAAGCCCCTGTGAGCTTCTTGCACAAATACATACAAATCTGCCGTGGCACTGCTACCGACTTTGAGTTGTTCTTGGATTTCAAGTCCTGAAGACGCATCTTAAAGTGATCGGCAATTGTTTTTTGAATCATCTCAATTGTTACGGTCTTTTCGCCGGGCCCAAGAATGTCCTGCAAAGTTTCTTGGGCCATTGGCAGCGTGATTTCCGAGCCTTTCAATGAGCAGTAAGCGATTAACCGAACTAGGGCCCCTTCGAGTTCTCGGATGTTCGATCTGATCTTGCTACCGATGTAGAGGGCGACATTGTCGGGAATGGTGATGTTTTGGCGTTCTGCCTTCTTTCTGATTATTGCTACTTTCGTTTCCAGATCGGGCGCTTGGATATCCGCAATCAAGCCCCATTCGAACCGAGAGTGAAGCCGTTCTTCAATCGTCGGTATCTCCCGCGGCGGACAGTCGGCCGAAATGACTATCTGTTTGTGGGTGTCATATAGCGAGTTAAAGGTATGAAAGAACTCTTCTTGGGTGCGCTCCTTGCCCGCGATGAATTGAATATCATCTATAAGAAGCACATCGTTATTGCGGTACCGTTCTTTGAAGCTGAGCATCTTGTCGTAGCGGATCGCGTTAATCACTTCGTTCGTGAATTTCTCCGTGGAGATGTAGGTTAGCCGAAGCTGCTTGTTGTTGAGCTTGATCATATGGCCGATCGCATGCATCAAGTGAGTCTTGCCGAGACCGACACCGCCATAAAGGAACAACGGGTTGTATGCTTTCGACGGTCTCTCGGCGACAGCCAGAGCCGCGGCGTGAGCAAATTGATTGGATGAACCCACGACGAAACTGTCGAATGTGTATTTCGGATTGAGCGTGTTGTCGATAGATTCGAAGTCCAGCCGTCCTTGCGAAGGTGCGGCATACTCCGCTGGAGCTTTCTCCGTGATGTAAATCACATTGATGTCGCCAATGCCGGCCAATTGCGCGGCTTCGAGGACCACATCGATGTGATCGTTTAGCCAATCCTGAAAGAAAGCATTCGGCACACGAACATAAAGAGCCTTGTCGTCGTGTTTGATTAGTTGCGTGGGTTTGAACCACGTGTTGTAGCTCTGCTGATTGATCTTTTTTTCAACTATGTTTAAGACTGCTTGCCAAGTATCCATTCGTTTCCGTAAATGTTGGGGTGAGATTTCCACAAAGATTTTCACAAATGTGGAAAAACCTAGTTCAGTTCTGGTGTGAGGCCGCGAAAGCGTAGCACTTCCCCTCCGCGTTTTCAATCACGGGTTAGGCTCTATTTTTTGTTCATACGCACGACGTGAAAGATGAAAGCCGCTGCTTTTTGCAAACCCGGTATGCTAAATTAAAAGTTTTCGAAGGAGCATAGGAATGCCACAGAGGACCTATCAGCCCAATAACCGTCGTCGGGCCAAAACCCATGGGTTTCGGGCGCGGATGAAGTCCCGCGGCGGACAGCTCGTGCTCAAGTCCAGAAGAGACAAAGGGCGCAAGCGCGTATCGGTTGAGCACTACTAGTGCTTTCGCAATCGTGGGGCATGTCGGAAGAAACGTATTTCCCAAGGCTTTTCGACTACGGACTTCAGCGGATTTTAAAAAGGTCTATGAAGGCGGCACCAAACGGGCATCGCGTTGCTTTGTGCTATTTGCGCTTCGGAATGGACTGGACCGCAGCCGTTTCGGTCTCACAACGTCGCGAAAGGTCGGTAAGGCGCACGACAGGAATAAAGTGAAGAGATGGGTCAGAGAAATTCTTCGAACATCACTGACGGCAATACCAAAGGGATTTGATTTCGTGGTGAATCCACGACGGTCCGCAACGGACCGCGATTTCGAAGATTTGCGAGGCGAACTGGTTGCCCTTCTCGGAGCAGAAAAATGAATGTGGCTACTATCAGGTCGAGCGCATTAAAGGCTATTTACGCCTACAAATTTATTGTCTCACCGTGGTTGCCCGCCTCCTGTCGGTTCTTGCCGACATGCTCAGAATACGCTTTCGAAGCTATCGAACGATATGGTCTGTTCGGCGGTTTTCTGCGGGCGACGACGCGCGTGCTCCGTTGCCACCCGCTACATCGTGGGGGCATCGATCCATTGACATAGAGAGTGCCCATTCCTGATGGAAAAACGAGTCATTCTGGCCTTTGTCTTATCATTTGCCGTGCTATACGCGTTCCGCGCACTGTACACGCCGCCACCCGCTGCTGTGCCGGAGCCCAGCGCACCAGCGCCTGCGCCGCCGGTTTCGACCACCACTCCTCAAGCGACTTCGAGAACGAGCGAAGCTCCTTCTTCACTACCGGTGGAGGATGTCGAAGCTGAGAAACCTCAAGAATTCGTCGTCGACACAGCGCTTTATACCGCGACGATTTCAAACGTTGGCGGGGTCTTGAAGAGTTTCAGACTCAAACAATACACAGACGGAGAAGGGCATTCTCTTGAGTTGATCAATCAAGAGGCAGGTAGCAAGGTTGGATGGCCTCTGGCACTGGAGAGCGGTGACAAAGCAGTTGACGACAGTATGCGAAATGCGCAGTTTGCGGCGCAGCGCGAAACCAACAGATTGGTACTGCAGTTTGGGTCCAACGGCCTCCACGTCCGGAAGGTGGTGCAATTTGATGCCGAGAATTATCAATTCACGCTGGAGACCACACTAACGAAGGACGGCAAAGAGGTTCCCCACAGTGTGCTTTGGCAGGGTAGTTTTGGTGACCAGTCGATTCCGCAGGATCCGGCTAAGAAGAATGCCGTGTATCAGGTCGATGCGGCATTCAAGCGAGTGGCCTTGCGAAGCCTAAAAGACCAGCCCCAAAACTTTACGAGTCCGCGCGGCGGCGTCGAAGATCAATATTTTTTAGCAATGTTCTTGTCACCCCAGGACCCGGTTGCGATCAAAGTGAACAAGCAGGAATATCCAGGATCCGACGGAAAGCCAATCGCTACGTTGCTCGTATCCGCTGCTACATCAGGGGGAAAGCCGGTCGGGGTGTATGTCGGACCGAAGCAACAGGATTGGTTGAGCAAAGCAGACCCGCAGTTGGGTGCGGCCCTGGACTATGGCTATTTCGGATTTATTGCGAAGCCGCTGGTCGTCTGCCTGCTGTGGCTTCATAGCTACATTGGCAACTTCGGCTGGTCCATTATTTTGCTGACTGTAGCGTTGAATCTCGTGCTCTTTCCGTTAGCCCTGAAGCAGCAAACGTCAATGGTCAAGATGCAGAAGATCCAGCCTCAGATGCGGCGGCTGCAGGACCAATATAAGAAGCTAAAAACGACCGATCCACGACGTGCACAGGTTCAGGCGGAGATGATGGGTCTTTACAAAGAACACGGCGTGAATCCAATGGGCGGCTGTCTCCCCCTGCTACTACAAATGCCGTTGCTCTTTGGGTTTTATAGCGCGTTGGCTTACTCCATCGAACTGCGGCGCGCGCCATGGATATTCTGGATAAAGGACTTATCGCAGCACGACCCCTACTACGTCATTCCTATTCTGATGGCCGTAGCCATGATTATTCAGCAAAAGTTGACTCCTACGGCCACCGTAGATCCCGCACAAGCTAGGATGATGATGATCATGCCTGTGATGATGACATTCCTCTTTCTTTTCTACAGCAGTGGTCTGTCGCTGTACTGGCTCACGGGCAGCGTCGTTGGGATTGGGCGGCAGGTTGTGATCAACAAATACTGGTCCCCTCAAGCGGAAGCGAAACTGAAGGGACGATCCAGACAGAACGAACCTGATGGGGGCTAAACGTGCGCGAAGGATTGCACAAAATCGTTTCAGATGATGAGACGATTGTTGCGATAGCGACCCCCCTGGGCCATAGCGGTATCGGTATTATCCGAATGTCAGGTCACCGATGCCGCGACCTTGCCTGCCGATTTTTCAAGCCCCATTCCTCGAACGCGGACCTTCAACATCGAATTGCGCGGGTTGGCACGTGGAATGGGGCCGCGGGCGAGGAAATCGACGAGGTGGTAATCACGTTTTTTCGGTCGCCTCACTCGTACACGGGTGAGGACGTGCTGGAGATCAGTGCCCACGGCAATCCGTTTGTGCTCCGTCGAATCGTAGAAACCGCCCGACAGGGGGGCGCCCGGCTTGCGACACCGGGTGAGTTCACCTTGCGCGCGGTAGCTCATGGAAAGATGGATTTGGTTCAAGCCGAGGCGGTGCGGGAATTCATTGAGGCGCAAACGGAGCAACAAGCGAAAACAGCGCTGCGGCAGATGGACGGGTCGATGTCGAAGCATATTCGGCCAATCAAAAATCAACTGGTGGATGTTATTGCACATCTGGAGGCCGGCATCGATTTTGCGGAAGATGACGTGGATGTACCTATGAACGCCGCGATGAGTAGTCGTATTCGGCCACTCTGGCTTCAACTTCTCGGATTGAAGGAGACTTTTGGCTACGGAAAAATTCTGGCTAACGGTTTCCGGTTGGCAATCCTCGGCAAGCCGAACGTCGGAAAATCCAGTTTGTTTAATCGCCTTGTGTCGGCGGATCGTGCAATCGTGACAGATACTCCAGGCACGACTCGGGACGTGGTCAGAGAAACGGTCAGTATGGATGGTATACCGTTGTGTTTTGCGGATACCGCGGGCATTCGCGACACAACGGACCCGGTCGAAAGCATTGGTGTAACACGGACATTTGAAATGCTAGCGGAAGCGGATCTAGCGGTGATCGTATTGGATAACTCTCGTGTTCTCGACGACGATGACCGGCAGGCATTGCAAAGGGGAGGACGAATTGCTCACTTGATTGTTATTAATAAGAGTGATCTTCCACGGGCAATCGATCTGACCGCGCTGAATGGCACGGAACGCGTAACGGTCAGCGCAAAAACGGGACAAGGGCTGGAAGAGTTAAACACCGCGTTGCGGGGCTTTATCGTCTCGCGTAAATCCA
>QHXA01000043.1:6112-6927 GCA_003222755.1 Acidobacteriota bacterium | reverse complement strand
ACGATTGATGATGTGATTCTAACGAATGGCCGTCAACACGAAGCCGTCGCGGCCGCCACGGAGGCATTGAGCGCGGCCGAAGCCGCGCTTACTGCAGGCGTGCCACATGAAATGGTGCTGCTGGACCTGTATCGTGCGTTGGAAGCTTTGGATGAATTGACAGGGGAGATTGTAACAGACGACATCTTAGCCCGCATCTTTTCGACATTCTGCATAGGAAAATAGGCATGTTCGATGAGAAGTACGATGTGGTTGTAGTCGGTGCTGGTCACGCGGGGTGCGAGGCTGCTCATGCGGCCGCCCGCATGGGATTGAATACGGCGATTTACACGATGAATGCGGATCTGATCGCCCAGATGTCATGCAATCCGGCAATTGGCGGTATCGCCAAAGGCCACTTAGTACGCGAACTCGACGCACTTGGCGGCGTCATGGGCCTAGCTGCCGATGAGGCGGGAATCCAGTTCCGGTTGTTGAATACGAGTCGCGGGCCGGCAGTTTGGTCGCCACGGGCCCAAGCGGACAAGGCCGGTTACCGGTTTGTGATGCGCCGCCTCCTTGAGCGCACGCCAAATCTATTCATCAAACAAGCTGAAGTTACAGAAATCCTGTTGGAGAATGGCCGGGTTATCGGAATCGAATTGCTCGATGGCCGTCGCGTATCGGCCACCGCGGTCGTTCTGACGACCGGCACTTTTTTAAATGGCCTCATTCACATCGGCGAGAAGCGCTTCACGGCTGGCCGAAATGGCGAACCGGCCTCGATTTCCCTCGCCAATTGCATTCGTCAGATCGGTTTCGATTGGGGTCGGTTG
>QHXA01000043.1:1485-6105 GCA_003222755.1 Acidobacteriota bacterium | reverse complement strand
CGATAGATGTCTCGTCTTTCGAGCCACAATATGGGGATCCAGAGCCTACGCCGTTCTCATTCCGCACGTCAGGCCATCTCGAGAACAAGATCTGTTGCCATATCACATATACGGATGAGCGAATTCATTCAATCATCCGCAACAACATGCATCGATCACCTCTGTACAGTGGCCAGATCCAGGGGATTGGCCCGCGCTATTGCCCATCGATCGAAGACAAAGTCGTGAAGTTTCGGGACAAGGAACGGCACCAGATCGTGCTTGAGCCGGAAGGCACCGACACGCATGAAGTTTACCTGAATGGTATGTCGACGAGTTTGCCGATCGACGTCCAGCGCGAGCTCCTGAGCGGGATGAAAGGGCTTGAATCGGCACAGATGATTCGGCCGGGATATGCGATCGAGTATGACTTCGTGCAACCAACGGAATTGCACACCTCCTTGGAGACGAAGAAGGTGGCCGGCTTCTTTTTTGCAGGCCAAATTAATGGAACAACGGGATATGAAGAGGCTGCGGCGCAAGGTCTGATTGCGGGAATCAATGCGGCCTTGAAAGTCAAGGGCGATGAACCGCTCGTTCTGGATCGCGCGGATGCTTACATTGGGATCATGATCGATGATCTCGTGACCAAAGGAACGAATGAACCGTACCGGATGTTTACATCCCGCGCGGAATTCCGGCTGAAGTTGCGGATCGATAACGCCGATGCGCGTTTGACGCCGATCGGGCGGCGGTTAAGGCTTGTCACTGATGACCATTGGCAGCAATATCTGGAGCGTTGTGACCGGATGAAACGACTGCACGCGCTTCTGGAGACTTCCCGGGTTGATCTGAAGCATCGTTTTTTTGTTTCGCGAGGCCTGGAGTTTCGAGATCGACCGAATTTTATGGGGCTATTACGGCGGCCCGAGATTCATATGCAGGAACTGATCGCAGAAGGTGTCCTCCAGGCGGACGGCTTGCGGCGGGAGGATATTGTTTCACTTGAGACGAGCATCAAATACGAGGGCTACGTCAAACAGCAAGACCGGGAAGTCGAGAAGCTCCGGAAGGCGGAATCGCGCCGGATTCCGGACGATTTGGATTACGCGAATATGCCGGGGTTATCCCGAGAGATTGTTGAGAAACTCACGCGCATTCGGCCGCATTCGATTGCCCAGGCGAGCCGTATTCCAGGAATCACGCCGGCAGCCATTTCCATTCTCCTCTTTCAATTAGAGATGCGGCGGAATCAGCCATCCGAAAAAGTCGTGTAGTGTCCTACCTCCGACTAATCGAGTCCGAGCTCCAAGCATTTTCCCTCCAACTGCTCGACGCAGAAAAGCTGGCTTTAGCGACATATTGCGCCGAACTGTCTCGGTGGAACGAAAAGATCAATCTGACGGCATTATCCGGCGGCAGCCTTGTACGACGATTGGTGGTCGAGCCGGTCTGGATTGCGCGGGAGTTGCAGCCGGGCGGCACATTGGTCGATATTGGCTCCGGCAATGGGTCGCCCGCCATTCCGTTTCGAATCATTTGCCCTTTCCGGAGATGCGACCTCATTGAAGTGCGCGCGAAGCGCGCTGCATTTTTGCGGCATTTGGCCGCAACATTGAAATTGCAGAACGTCGTAGTTCATCGGGCCAGGTTTGAACAGGTAGGCGCCGCACTTGGAAGCCCCCCAGATTGGATCAGTCTTCAGGCGGTGCATTTGAATGAAACGCTCGTTGATGCTATTCGGCGAATCTGCAGTCTCACGACATCTATAGTTTGGATAACTTCCCGAGGCGTTCGCAGTGGCTTGCGTCCTGTTCGAACGCTGACCGTCCCGATTACCGGTACGCAGGTTTTGTTGTTTCAGCTGGACCTTTCCTGACCGGCCTTTGCGCCATGCTGTTCCACGTGGAACGATAGGATTCTGTGCCGCTGTTCCACGTGGAACATTTGTAGAGTCGGCAAGTATGGGAAAGGTCATCGCGATTGCCAATCAGAAAGGCGGCGTCGGAAAGACAACGACGGCCATCAATCTTGCAGCCTCTCTTGCTGCGGCCGATATGCGCACGCTCCTGATCGATCTCGATCCGCAGGCGAATGCCAGTTCCGGCCTTGGACTTCGGAAAGGTTCCTACTCGCGGTCGACGTATCATGTGCTCGTTCACGGTGAGTCTCTCGCGTCCGTCCTTCAACCGACTGAACTGGATGCGATGGTGGTCGCCCCGGGTAGCCGAGAACTCGTGGGTGCGACGGTCGAGCTTGCGCAAGAGCCCGATCGCGATCAGCGGCTGAAAGGAGCAATCGCGCTTGTGGCTGAAAACTACGACTACACTCTGGTGGATTGCCCACCTTCGCTGGACATTCTGACGGTCAACGCCTTGGTGGCCGCGAACTGTGTTTTGATCCCCATTCAGTGTGAGTACTTTGCTTTGGAGGGTGTGTCTGAGCTGATGGAAACGATCCGCTACATCCGGCGCATGCGCAACCCGGATTTGGAGATCGAAGGCGTTCTCCTGACCATGTTCGACGAGCGTACGAATTTGTCGAATCAGGTCGGGGACGATCTGAAGGCATTCTTCGGCAAGCAAGTATTCTCGACCATTATCCCCCGCAACATTCGACTTGGCGAGGCGCCGAGCCACGGTCGACCGATTCTGCTCTACGATATCAAATCTAAGGGGGCCGAGAGCTATATCCGACTCGCAAAGGAGATCATTCATGGCACAGAGAAAGGCGCTGGGACGGGGACTGAGCGCTCTATTGGGCTCAACGGAAGTTGAACCCGAGCAGCTACGAGAAATCGATCTCGATCGCATCCTTCCAAACTCACACCAGCCACGCAAGAACTTTGACGAAGAGACTTTGAACGAATTGGCCGATTCCATCCGTGAGCATGGGGTCGTTCAGCCAATTCTGGTGCGTGCGCTGGAAGAGGGATTTTTCCAGCTCATCGCCGGTGAGCGGCGCTGGCGGGCTTCCCAGCGCGCGGGCCTTGTTCGCATACCCGCGGTCATCCGCGACACAACGGACCACTCCGCGCTGGAATTGGCTCTTATCGAGAACCTTCAGCGCGAAGACCTGAATCCAATGGAAGAAGCGCAGGCTTACGAGCGCCTCATTACAGATTTCGGAATGACTCAAGAAGAAGTGGCGCGGCGCGTTGGGAAAAACCGCGCCACCGTCGCCAACATGCTCCGCCTGCTCCGCTTGCCGCTAGAGGTTCAGCAGTGGCTGCGCGAAAACCGACTGACTACTGGGCACGCGAAAGCTCTCTTATCGCTGTCGGACCTCAGTGCGATTCTCGAAACGGCGAAGAAGATCATCCAGGGAAATTACTCTGTTCGTCAGGCCGAAATGCTGGTTTCGCGTTATTCGGACAGGTCCTCCGGACAAGATGATCCGGTTGGTCGCCACGACCACGTCGATCCGAATGTGAAGGTCGCCATTCATGCTCTCGAACAGGCGCTGGGGACGAAAGTCACCGTGCAAGAAAACGGAGGCAAGGGAAAAATAGAGCTCCATTTCTATTCCTTCGAGGAAATGAACCGGCTTTATGAGGGCTTGTTACGCGCGAAGTTCTAACAGAAGATCTCTAGATTTGCATGCCTTTGTTTTACTGTAGCGGCGCGGAGTCAGCGCGGGAGTCCTGGACTGCCGCTAGAGTCGAGACAGACCCAAGACAAAGGGAGCTTCAATATGAAATTCCGTCTCAAGCAATCCGACCAGGTATCCGGGTTTTTAGACAAAGGAACCAACATGACCGGCGAACTCGAATTCGCCGGGACCCTTCGCATTGATGGTAACTTTCAAGGGTCGATTTCCACCGGTGATAATTTAGTCATTGGTGAACACGCAGTCGTGCATGCCGATATTAAGGTCGGCGAACTCGAAATCCACGGCCAGTTCTTCGGCAGCATTCAAGCCAAGCACCGCGTGGAGATCTTTCCCAGCGGCCGCGTGCGCGGCGATATTCATACTCCTGTATTATGTGTTAATGCAGGCGCTATGCTCGACGGCGGAATACGTATGGTCGATGAACGGCCCGAAGAAACGTCTGTCGCGACACAAGCTATTTCGGAACAATCCGATACCGAACACGAAAGGCCCTGATGAAGTTAACGGACTTTGCCAGATCTGCCGGCTGAGCGGGTAAGCTCGGACCAGGGGACCTGGACCACGCATTGAAAGCACTGCCTCGGCAGAACATGCGCGAGGTGCTTGTCGGATTTGAAAATTCCGACGACGCCGGAGTTTTCCAGCTCACAACTGATATTGCAGTAGTGCAGACCATCGATTATTTTTCGCCCATTGTCGACGATGCCTATACATACGGTCAGATCGCAGCTGCAAATGCGTTGAGCGATGTCTACGCAATGGGTGGCGAACCCAAAACGGCGCTTTCCATTGTAGGGTTTCCAACAAAGGGCATCGACTTCGATGTTCTTGGCGCGATTATGCGTGGCGGGTTGGACAAGCTCAATGAGGCTGGTGTGGCCTTGCTCGGCGGTCACTCGGTCCGGGATGAGGAGATCAAATTTGGATACGCTGTTACCGGAATCATTGAGCCGAAAAACATCAAGCACAACAGGGGTGCACGTAGCGGCGACCGGATGATTCTGACGAAGCCTCTTGGTATCGGGCTGA
>QHXA01000043.1:0-1439 GCA_003222755.1 Acidobacteriota bacterium | reverse complement strand
ATCAAGCGCGGTATGGCGTTAGCCGAACACGTTCAGGCGGCCGTCAGTGCAATGTTGGAACTTAATCGCCGCGCGGCCGAGGTCGCTCTCAGCTTCCGAGTTCATTCCATGACCGACATCACAGGGTTTGGTCTTTTAGGACACGCCAGTGAAGTAGCAAGAGCGAGTCATCTCTCAATACACATCGACCACACGAAGCTTCCGCTCCTACCCGGGACACTCGACTATAGCCGAAAAGGTTTTTGTGCGGGAGGCCTGACGAGCAATGAGCAGTTTTTTGGGAAATACGTATCGCTATCCGACTCCATCACGCCTGAAATGCGAAACGTCCTTTTCGATCCGCAAACGTCCGGCGGTCTCCTGATTTTTTGCCACCCCCCCGATGCCGAGACACTCCTGCAGAACTTGCGAGCTGACAAAATTCCTGCTGTTGAGATTGGATTCACTTCCGACTTGTCGGACCTCCTGTTGACAGTGACGTAAGCGGGTGTTATTTTTCATCCTTTTGTCACACTTGCGGTCTGTCTGACGCGTCACACTCCAACGAGAAATTCGAACGCACAAAGTTGAACGATGTCCTCTGTAGCTGCAAATCGATATGCGACCGCACTGATCGATGCGCTGTATCCACACAAAGCTGAACTGGGTCTTCAGCAGTTGCAAAGCTTTGCTTCACTGTTGACCGAAGAGCCGAACGGCCGGCGGCTTTTGGAAAATCCGGCGATGGGTGGCGACCGCCGCAATCGGCTCTTGAAGGAAATTTCTGCGGCACTGGCTTTCGATCGTCGTGTTGCGAATTTCATTACCATCCTGGCGAATAGAAATCGGCTGCCGATTCTGGAAGACATCATCATTGAATATCAACGGTTGTTGGATAAGCGGCTGGGAATCGTTCGCGCGCGTGTAACGGCAGCGGGCACCCTGGACCCTACACAGCAGCGAGCATTGGCGAGCACACTTCAGGAACTTACGGGCCAACAGGTTCGAATGGAAGTGACGATTGATCCATCGTTGATTGGAGGCGTCGTGGCGCAAGTGGGAAGTACGGTTTATGACGGTTCGGTACGTCAGAAACTGCAAGCATTCAAAAGCCGTCTCGTGGGAGAGTGAGTGGCATGGAAATTAAAGCAGACGAAATTACAAAAATCATTCGCGAGGAAATCGAAGAATATCGCGCAGGCGTCGAGATTAGCGAGATCGGCAGCGTCATTTCCGTCGGTGATGGCATCGCCCGCGTGTATGGCCTCGAAAAAGCGATGGCGGGCGAACTTCTCGCGTTCCCTCATGGAGTCATGGGTCTTGCGCTGAATCTGGAAGAAACTCAGGTCGGCGTGGTGTTGCTGGGCGAGTACACAGAAATTCGTGAAGGCGATCAGGTGAAACGCACCGGACGCATCATGGACGTTCCCGTTGGCGAGGCGCTCGTTGGCCGTGTCGTA
>QHXA01000042.1:17903-18233 GCA_003222755.1 Acidobacteriota bacterium | reverse complement strand
CAATCATTGCGGCCGTGCTTGGGTGGCCGATGTCTCCGTCAATTAGTGCAACATTCGGGGCCGCTACAAATGGATTTGCTTTGGTAATGTTTCGCGAGTTTGCGACTACGCTGTAACCTCGTTTCAGGAACGCTTCGACGAGTCCCGCTCCGATCCCTCGTGAGGCACCGGTAACAATTGCTGTTTTGGCCGTATTTCCCATTTGTAAGCTCCTTTAACACTCAGCTCGCACGGACCGTAGCACCTCGCACTCAGCCTTTTAAGGGTGTGTTTGCAAAGACCTTCGGTTTTCCACCTGCGGAGGAACCGCAAATAATTCGCTGGCCCTCG
>QHXA01000042.1:14860-17833 GCA_003222755.1 Acidobacteriota bacterium | reverse complement strand
TGATCGCATACCATTTCATGATCGCTTTTTCATTCAGCGCGAGTGGCTGACTAACAATCCAATTGCTTCCATTGAGTTACCCTCCCGTGTTGAATTAGTTCCGGCCGATTGACCGACCTCTGCTCACACTGTGAGTAAACTGCAGATGGGAAATGGACTTGTGCGGATTTCTGCTTGGATGGTCGGAATCTTGCTAAATTCATGCTCCCCGTGAGAGAACTCCAACGACTTACGCCTGAGTCTGGGGGTTTGTCTTGAGGGAACGACGACGAGAGTTCGAATGAGCCGCGGCGTGGCCGACTCAGAATTGTTGACGGACGACACGGTGCTGAGGCGGTGCAAGGAGCGTTGAGTTACAAATTCCGGACAGGGCTGGATGTTAACTAGGAAGTGAACGGCAATCCGTGAGAGTGAAGTTCATGCTGCGAAGCACAAATCACCAGGCGTGGCGTATCTTTGGAGCATGCTTCCGACGCGCAAGTCGCTTCGGAGCCGGCAACATCCTGGCGATACTCTGTCGGGCTAACTCCCCAGACGTCACGAAAGACCTGTGCAAAGTGCTGCTGGGTCTTGAAGCCGCAGGCCACGGCCACGTCCAATACTCGGGCATCGGGAGCACGCAACATCGCTTTAGCACGCTCAAGCCTTTGGCGCAGAACAAATTGATGCGGGGTCTCACCCGTTGACTTGCGAAACATCCGCGCGAAATGAGCTGTGCTCAACCCCACCGATTGCGCCATCTCGTCGAGACTCAAGTCGTCTTCCATCTTCGCATGGACCAACTCTTTAATCCTTCGCAAGCGCGCTGTCCCTAGTCCTCCGCGGTATATCTGCACAGGACGGTGCCTTACTGCATGACCGTTGACCAGCGCTACGGCCATCGCCTGTTCGACAGAATCAAGAAACAGCCGCCCGCTCGGAAAGCCAGCACCCATCTCCGCATGAACGGCCGCAACCAGCGCAGCTAGGCGGGAGTCTGCAAACTTGCGTTGAGGGCGCAGTTCGACCTCGCTATTCCATTCGTCACAGGCGGCTATCAGTGCCGCATCAGAAACACCGAGCTGCAGATGCTGTACGTTCATGAGTCCGACCCACTCTCCCTCATGACGATGGCACAGTGCTAAGTCGCACGCCGCGTAGTCGAACTTTTCCAGCGCGGAACGCTTCGAGCCCCACTCAATTGAGCCGGGCCGCAACATCATTGCGAAAGCCTGATCATGCCGTACCCAATGACGCGGCTCTGTGTCAGAGTCGGGGGGAAAGAGTTCAACTCTCATTCTTTTACTCCATGCCTCGTGTTGTGAATAACATCACACGCACCGAGGGCGATTCAATTAGACCTTGGTATCGGCGATGCATTCGCCTGATAGAGTTGAGTTCACTGCGGATCTCCTTCCGCATGCGAGTGCCATCAAATATGATAGCCGTCATGCTTATTATATGATGACTATCATAGATGGAGGATGCAGAAAAAGTTATGCGCTATCCCGCCAAAGAGACTGCTGTGAAACACGAGCGCATTGTGAAGGAGGCTTCCCGCCTGTTCCGCGAACGGGGATTTGAGAACGTAAGCGTGGGCGACGTGATGAAGGCCGCCGGCCTAACGCACGGAGCGTTCTATGCCCATTTCGGCTCGAAAGAAGAACTGAAGGCGGCCGCCGTTGCCTATGGCCTAAAGGTTTGGCTAGGGCGCGTGCAGCGCAGCAATAGCGAGAAGAGTAAGGAATCGTATTCTGACCGCTACCTGAGCCGGTGGCACCGGGATAATCCAGGCCAGGGCTGCACTGCGGCCGCTCTGGCCCAGGAACTGGCTCGATCGACCCCTGAACTCAAAGCCGCGTTCGAGCACGGCCTTGAGAACATTCTCTCCGCTAGCGGAGACCGGAAAGAAGCCATATTTCAGGTAGCGGCGATGATCGGCGGTGTAGTACTGGCTCGCGCCGTCCAGGATCACCGACTGTCCGACGAAATTCTTAAGAGCGTTCGACAAAAGCTTCGCTCGGCCTAATGTGAAAGACTTTCACGTTAGCTTTAAGAAGGAGTTCAAGAATGCCAGCGTAGCCCGCTGGCATTCAGATGTGCACAACTCATCGTAAAGAAGTACTTGCTGGCGCACAACATCGTGACTACATCATTAAGGAAGGCATCGCAGGTGGAAAACTCTAGAGCCAGAAAGTAAGTCACTGAAAAGAAAAGAGCGGGAGACGGGGATCGAACCCGCGACGTCCAGCTTGGGAAGCTGGCATTCTACCGCTGAATTACTCCCGCTTACCTGTACAGATTCTACAACTTCAATTTGAGTAATCAATGGTTTCTTGGAGGCGAGACAACGGTGGCGAACTGCGATGGATTTTGCGAGACACGCATGTTTCGAAGTAACAGCGGGCGCTGGCTTATGGCCTGACGGCTATTCGATTTATGATGGCGAATTGCTGGCGGGAAAGCGGCGAAGAGGCCAGCCCGCTGCGCACGCGAAAATTTTTAGCGCTAATGATGGCTGAAGGAGGCCCTGGAGCTATAATGCCCCGGCTTATGGAAACGATCAGTAGTAAACCGGCGCTAATAGCTACGAACCGTCTGCGTCAAACGTTGGCGGCATTGGCCAGGATTCTGGACCAAACGATGAACGACGTTTCGGTGGTGGATTCCGAATTCCAGGCGCGTATACAGCAGGCCGCTCAGGAAACGGAAGCGACTCTTGAACGGCGGACTGCCGAACGTTTGAAATTTGCCGTCGAAGAAGCGGAACAGAATGCTCGCGTTCACGTGACTGAAGAGCTACAGGGCCGCTTCACTCAGGAGATCGCCGCTGCCGTTGAATCTGTCCGGAACGAAATGAACACTGAGCGGATGCAGCTCAAGCAGGAAGTGCAGCGCATGACGGAGGCAGCCGCGGAGTGGGCGGTCGAACGAGCCCAGCTGATGGACGATGCGCAGCGTGCGAGCCAATTGTTCGAGCAAAGCCGGGACGAA
>QHXA01000042.1:7129-14781 GCA_003222755.1 Acidobacteriota bacterium | reverse complement strand
CTCGGTGGAATGCTGAACGGGCGCAGCTTGTAGTCGAACGCGATCGCGCGACTCAGTCGATGGCAGAGCGCGAGTCCCAGCATCAACGCGCGCTGGCCGAGGTGCAACGAGTCGCAGCCAATAATCTCGACAACAAAATGGCGAAGGCGCTCGAGCAGTGGGAAACGGAACGGGCTGAACTCATCGCGGAAATTCAACGCGCCCAGCATCAATTGTCTGAGACGACATCCAATTATCAGCGTCAGCTCGCCGCAGCAGCCGACCGCGTCCGCTCCGAATTCACCGAAGAGCAGGACCGGTTGCGCCGTGAACTGGAACAAGCCAAGCGCGCGTGCACCCACTTGCGACTACTGGTAGAAGCCAATCCGGAAAAGTCGCGAGCCGCGTTTGAGAACGAGCAAGCAAATGCCTCAGTTCACCGAGCACAGATTGAAAAGTCCTCCATGCACGCCGACGCACTCCACGCGGAGGTCGCTCGCATCGAAGGTTTGATTGAAGGCATATCGCGGGCCATCGAGGATCCAGATACAGAGTTGTCCGTCGTGATCCGCAAGAATGCAGAGCGTGCGGAACTCGACTCCTATCTTAGAGGCGTTCGTTTCGCTATCCCAGACAGATAACCGATCTATTGGGCCAGTTTGATGAGGATCGGAATTTCCGTGTCGACACAGCGGGGTCCACTTGAATCGCGGATCGGCGCAAATTTCCATTGTGCGACGGCACTGCGAATAACACTGTTGACGATCGGATTGCCTTCCGGCATGCCGGTGACGATGACGTCGCCGTTCTCGCTGATCCTGGCTTTCACCCGGATCGCAAGCTGCGCAGCGTTCTTCAGATAATGTCGGATGTCACTCGGAATGGTGGGATCGACGCGCGTTTTCAGGCGTGTCAATGCAAGCTGAGGCTGCATATCGAGACAGTCATTGTTGACGGCCGCCGCCGCAGCCGGATCATCGGCTGCTTTTGGTCGTCCGCTTTCGGTCTGCACCTCAGTTGTGCTCGTCGTTGCGTTGTTGTTCGCTTCCGCGCATGCCGTCATTTGTGCGCGGATGTCTTCGCCGAACGATGGTTCAGGAAGCAACTCCGAAATTTGGCTGCGGATGGCGCTCATCGCCGCCGCATCACCGCTGGGGCAGGTCCGATTCCAGGTCTCCACGAGGCTGGACAACGCCTTCCGGTATTCTCCCGTTGCTCTGGTGATAGCTGCCGTGCTCCGGCCGTTACTCGACGAGACCATATCGCGGTAGTCCGCGGCAGCTGCGCTCAACTGATGGGTATCGAAGTTTCGCTGCCATTCCAGAAGCAGGCGGTCCTGAGTCAGCTGCTGTTTGCTGTGGATAAGGTCGATGTATTGAAAAGCCAAGTCATGTTCGGAAGAGAGCATCACCGCAGCCTCGAAGTTCGATAATGCATCTGCGAATTCGCCGCGCCTGTATGTCGCGACGCCGGCTTTGTAGAAAGATTCTGCCGCCTCTGGTTCTATTGCGGCCAGTCCCGCGCATTTCGGTCTGAAAGATCGGAAAACGTCGAGGAACCCTGTCGTGTTTCCGGTTTGCAAAGATGTCCGGGCCTCTTCTTCAGCCGTCTGGCATCGCATTTTAACCTGTTCCGCTTTGGCCTCTGCAGCTAGTGAAATAACCTTTGGCGAGAACTGTTCAGGATCGAGAACGTAGTCGGAATTCAACGCGTACAGCTGGATCAGGAACGACTTGGCTTTGACCGTATCATTCATTCCGATGTAGGCGAGAGCCAATCGCAGTTTTGTGTTGATTCTCTCTTGCAAGCGGGCCGGCTGTGTTTGAAGCGTTTCATCGACGCGGGTCAGCAACGCAATCGACTCGCTGAACCGGGCGCCGTAGTAGAGCGCTTCGGCGTGCGCCATTGCGTCACTGATTTCGTCCTGTGGCGGTACTTGGCCGATGGAGTGAATCGTGGTGAATAGAGCAAGAGCAATTCGCAACATCAGACACCTCTACGGAAAACTCACCTGGATCGCCGAGTCCTTTTCCGTGATCCGGTAGCTTTTCGATGTGAAGTTGGGGTTCTCAAATACCAGAACACCTCCGATGGGAACGGTGATGCCGCTGAGCGGTGTCTGTCCGAGTGGGCGTCGCGTCTCCCCATCGAGGAATACCTGGGCCGAAGGTTTGGCGTTTACTTGCACGGTTAGTTGAAACGTACCGGTCGCCATTGTTGTTTGATTGGGTTTGATGTCGTGGAAGACGACGGTACGCAGGTCGCCGTGGCGATATTCGACTGGCCGATGTCCCGCCGTTAGCTGCACAGTCGTAGGAGTCGATCTCATATACCGATCGCCGACATAGATCTCCGCCGGAGTGGGTGAACTGACGGCCAGTTTTCCGATGCCCGGCGGGGCGTCCACACCGCCGTTCGAAGCCACAGGAGTAATCAGAGAAGCCGTAGCGGCCGGCGCCGGCACTGCAGCAACCGGTGCCTGAACTCCCACAGTGGACACGAGAGTGGTTGCCGAAACCGCCGGATCCGGCGCTGGAGAGGGCGCCTCTTGCGTCACGGCGACGGGCCGCTGGAGTTCACGTGGATCGAACGCTTCTGGCCGCGGACCGGACGAACCCAGCGCGTTGGAATGCGACACGCGCGATCGCAGTATTAGTAGCAGTCCTCCTGCGAGAACACCGATCAGCATCAACGTAAGGGGAAGCTTCGACCGCCCTTTTCTCTTCTGCTCCTTTTCGCTCAGCAGGGGCGATGCAACGAATGGAATCTCTTCCGGTTCTGGCGGAGCTTGCGGTAAATCCGCCAAACCCCGTGCGCATTGCAAAAGAATCTTTGCGTGTTGGTTTTCCGGATCCAGGTGAAGGGTCTTTAGCAGGATGATATCGGCCGCTTTGCCATACTTTTTCCGCTCGTCTTTGCCGTCACCGGATTGTTCAAGCAATGCGCGGGCATCCTTCAGGTCCCGCTGGATGTCCGCTCGAATCGCGGAGTGCAGCGCCAGTACTTCGGCATTTCCTGGATCGGCCTGTGCCAATGCCTTCGCCAGCGCAAGACACTCCCGTATGCGATGTTGCTCGTAAGCGGCTCTTGCGCGTGCGGCAAGCTCCGCCGTATCCGTCGGTGTAGATTCTTGTTTCAGCATACGGCAACGGTCGTTCGCACGATGGAGACCAAAGTGCTCCCATGTCCGTTGCCATGCCAGATGCGCCCGTTGCTGCGGCCGTGTCACTGACAGCCAGAGAGTTCGTGGACGAGCATCTATAAGGTTTGATGGGGGGAAGTAATCCGTTTGCGTCGGTAGAATGACTCCGGAGCGTGGAAGGCTGTCACGAGCTTGACAGCTTTGGATCGAACGCGGGCTAAAGCCGCGCGACTACATACTTGGACTGCGACACGTCACCAGCCGACGGGCTTGCCTTGAAGCTGCTCGTCGAGCCAGGCATCGAGCGGTTTGAAGTAATCCAGGATGGCCGTGGCATCCATTTGTTTGGTAGCCGAAATCTTTTCCAGTGCCTCCGGCCAGGGCCGCGACAGGCCCATGGACAGCATGTCGTTCAGCTTCTTGCCGGCCTCTGCGCTTTGGTAGATCGAACAGCGATGCAGCAGCGACGTACAGCCCGCCGTCCGCGCCAGCGCGCGATGGAATTGGAACTGAAGGATGTCTGCAAGAAAGTATCGGGTGTATGGCACATTGGCCGGTACGTGATATTTCGCGCCTGGATCGAAAAACTCTTCGCCGCGTTCGGCGACAGGAGCGACGCCCTGGTACTTTAGCCGCAGATCCCACCACGTTCTGTTGTAGTCCTGTGGTTTGATTTCACCGGAAAAGACCTTCCATCGCCATTGATCGATGAACAAGCCGAATGGAAGAAATGCGATCTTTTCGAGCGCGCGATTCAGCAGCAATCCGATGTCGCGCGATGCATCGGGTGCTTTGTCGAGCAGGCCGATCTTCACCAGATATTCGGGCGTGACGGAGAGCGCGATTGTGTCGCCGATCGCTTCGTGAAAACCGTCGTTGGCGCTATCGCGGAAAATAAACGGAAGGTCCTTGTACGCGCGCTGGTAAAAGTTATGGCCGAGTTCGTGATGGATAGTCTTGAAGTCCTCGTCTGTTAGCTGGATGCACATCTTGATCCGCAGGTCTTCGATATTGTCCACGTCCCACGCGCTCGCATGGCATACGACCTCGCGGTCGCGCGGCTTCACGAACATGGAGCGTTCCCAGAATGTCTGCGGCAGTGGTGCGAAACCGATCGAGGTGTAGAACCGCTCGCCTGTTTTCACTATTTCGACCGGCATCATTTTGCGCTTCTTGAGAATGCCGGTCAGGTTGTAACCAGGATCGGCGTTCTTCGGCGCGACCAGCGGATAAACATTCGACCAGTCCTGGGCCCAAATATTTCCAAGCATGTGAGCGGCTAGCGGGCCATTTGCGGGCACGACATCGCCATACTTCTCGCGGAGCTTCATGCGTACGTATGCGTGCAGCTTCAAATAGAGCGGGCGCACTTGATTCCACAATCGATCGAGCTCTTTCGTGAAAGCATCCGGAGCCATATCGTACTTCGATCTCCACAACGCGCCCGTGTCGGCGAATCCGAGTTCCATGGCGCCTTTGTTGGAAAGCTCGACAAAGCGTGCGTAATCGCCGCGCATCGGTAAAGAGATGGTGTGCCAGCCTTCCCAGACCTGCCGCAGCTTTTTCTCATCCTGCGACTCCCGCATAATGTCGGTAATCTGGTTGATGTCCAGGCAGGCTTCCGGCTTCTTTGGATCCGCGCACCATTTGCCCTTTCCGTATGTGGCGTCGAGTTTCGCCGCGATTTTAGTAAGCTCTTCGCCTTCTTTAGGGTTGGACGGTGTGGCCATGACAAGCGAAACTTTCAAGATGTTCATTCCGCGGCGCAGATCCGGCGCCAGTTCCAGCTTGTCGAATCTTACGGCCTCCTTCGCGTACTGAGCTGTCTTATCGATGAGCCGTTGATTCGCCCGCGCAAACACCGCGGAGGTATCGTCGGTAATGTATGTCTCGGAAACCCAGCCCGCTTGCGAAGCGTCAAGCGCCAACTTGAAAATGGTTTCGTTGACATCATCCATGAATTTTTTCGCGTCCGCGACTGTAGCCGTCGCATCACTGCTGGAGCGGCTGGTGGCGCATGCGGACACGGCAATAAACAGAGCCAAGACGAAACTCACTGATCGCATGTTTTTTTCCAAGCAATACAGTTTACTTTTTTGTGGCCAAACCTAATCCGTAAATTCGCTTAAAGCCGCATCCCATTTTCCTTGAGCTCTCAGGATGAGTTCCACGACTTCGCGGATAGCGCCCTGACCACCGGCCGCGCGTGTCACGTATGCGGCGCGCGCCGCGACTTCTGGAGCAGCGTTGGAAACGGCAACCGGAAATCCGACGCGCGCAAAGATCGGCAGGTCCTGCACGTCATCTCCGACATAGCACACGCGGTCCTTCGGTAATTTCGTTTTGACGAAAATCTCTTCGATGGCGACGGCTTTCTTCGGATTCAGGCCGTGATAAAAGAAATCGACCTTCAACTCCTCGGCGCGCTTGGTGAGAGCGGCTGAACTGCGCCCTGAGATAATCCCAATCTTCAGTCCAGCACGCCGCGCCATCGCGAGAGCGGCGCCATCATTCACGTTGAAGGCCTTGGCTTCGACGACACTGCCGTCAGGCATTGGCACGAGAAGCAGCCGGCCATCGGTGAGGACGCCATCGACGTCCATCAGGAGCAATTCGATTTTCCAGGCTAAAGGCGTGACGTCTTTTTCAGGCATTTTCGTATCTCGAGAAGCTGCTCCAGAAGAGCGGGCAATAAAGAAAGGTTAAGCGCGTTCGGCCCATCCGACAATGCCTTTGCCGGATTCTCGTGGACTTCCATGAACAACCCATCGACACCGGCCGCAACGCCCGCGCGCGCGAGGTGCGGGATATACTGCGGCTCTCCGCCCGAGCTTTGACCTTGTCCGCCGGGAAGCTGCAAGCTATGTGTCACATCGAATACGACCGGACAGCCGAAACTTTGCATGATTGGAAAACTGCGGAAATCGACAACGAGACTGTTGTAACCGAACGAAGCGCCGCGCTCAGTGAGTAACACTCGCTCATTGCCGGACTCTCGCATTTTTTCGACGACATTCTTCATATCCCACGGTGCGAGAAATTGACCTTTCTTCACATTCACAATCTTGCCGGTCGCCGCGGCCGCCAGGATGAGATCGGTCTGCCGGCACAGGAACGCGGGAATCTGAAGGATGTCGAGGATTTCACCGGCAGGCTTGCACTGCGATGCTTCGTGAACGTCCGATAATATGGGGATCTCCAGCTTTTCACGAACGTCGCTGAGGATGCGAAGCCCTTCTTTCAAGCCAACGCCGCGGAACGATCGGATCGAGGTACGGTTGGCTTTATCGTAGGAGGCTTTGAAAACGAAAGGCATGTGGTGCGCCGCGGTGATCTTCTTCAGCTCCGCGGCCATGAAGAATGCATGATCGCGGCTTTCGATCACGCACGGCCCGGCGATGAGAAACAGGTCGCGAGCCAGGTCGATATCAAAGGCTGATATCAAGTAAGTGCTCATCGCAATCCAAGGCTAAAGCTCGTCAGTACCACGGCGCCCTCTCCCGGGCGATAGAGCTGTCGCCGTCGATCGACTCATCCGATGTTCGTACGAGGCGCCGATGAATGAACCAAACAACGGATGCGCTGTCAAAGGCTTGGATTTAAATTCCGGATGGAATTGGCAGCCGAGGAACCACGGATGGTCGGCCAGCTCGACGATTTCCACGAAATTTTTATCGGGGGACGCACCCGAAATGATCAGCCCGTGCTCCGTCAGCGTCTTCTCGAACTGCCGGTTGAATTCGTACCGGTGTCGATGGCGTTCCGAAATCACGGTTGAATCATAAATCCGATTCGCCAGCGACCCTGGCTTCAAATCTGCGGGATAGGCGCCGAGCCGCATCGTGCCGCCGATCGTATCGATGCCCAGCAGATCGCGCAGTTTATAGATGACGGGATACGGCGTGTTCGCGTCAAACTCCGTGCTGTTCGCTGCCCTCAAGCCGCAAACATTCTGCGCGTATTCGATCACCGCGCATTGCATGCCGAGGCAAATGCCGAAATAGGGCACCTTCTCTTGGCGAGCAAACTGAATCGCACGAATCATTCCGGGAATACCGCGCTTGCCGAAGCCGCCCGGGACAAGAATGCCGTCGAACTGTCGCAGCTTCACAGGCTCGCTCTGGTCTTCCAGACTTTCGGCTTCAATCCAATGAATCTTCGTCCGTAGATTGTGAACGAGGCCGCCGTGGATGAGCGCTTCGCGCAGGCTCTTGTAAGCGTCTTCGAGCTCGACGTATTTGCCGACAACACCAATTGAGACCTCATCGATCGGATGGTGCACGCGTTCGATGAGCGCTTGCCAATCCTCCATATGCGGCTCCGTCTTCGGCAGATGCAGATGGCGAACAATCTCATCATCGAGGCCTTCTGCGGCAAGCACGAGAGGAACTTCGTAAACGCTGGCGACGTCCTTAGCCGTGATGACTGCGCGCTCCGACACGTTGCAAAACAGCGAGATCTTCGACTTCATCTCCGGCGAAAGAAACCGGTCCGTGCGGCACAGCAGAATGTCGGCCTGAATTCCAATCTC
>QHXA01000042.1:6548-7072 GCA_003222755.1 Acidobacteriota bacterium | reverse complement strand
GAACGGCACGAGCGTCAGATGGATGAACAGTGAATTTTCACGGCCGACTTCCTGGCGCATTTGGCGGATGGCCTCAAGGAAGGGCTGCGATTCGATGTCGCCGACCGTCCCGCCGATCTCCACGATCGTCACGTCCACATGCTCGGCGACCCGATAAACTGCCGCCTTGATTTCATTCGTGACGTGAGGAATCACCTGGACCGTCTTGCCTAGATACTCGCCGCGCCTTTCCTTTTGGATGATGGTTTCGTAGATGCGGCCGGTCGTCAGGTTGTTCTTGCGCGTGAGCTCAGCGTGTGTGTAGCGCTCGTAATGGCCAAGATCGAGGTCGGTCTCGGCGCCGTCATCCGTGACGTAGACTTCCCCGTGCTGATAGGGGCTCATCGTTCCCGGATCGACATTCAAGTATGGATCGAACTTCAACAGGTTCACCGTGAACCCTCGGCCTTCCAGCAGGCAGCCGATCGATGCAGAGGCCAAACCCTTTCCCAACGATGAAACGACTCCGCCGGTCACGAAAATAT
>QHXA01000042.1:469-6506 GCA_003222755.1 Acidobacteriota bacterium | reverse complement strand
ATCTTCAGGGGTGTCGATGCCCCACGATTCGCTCTCGACCTCCACGACGCGGATCCGATAGCCATGTTCGAGCGCCCGCAACTGCTCCAGCCGCTCGGCCCGTTCCAGCGGTGTCGATGGGAGCTTCGAAAACATTTTCAGAAAACCAACCCGGTAAACGTACAGACCAAGATGGAGAAAACAGGTCCCTCCGCAAGGAATTATTGAACGCGAAAAATACAAGGCCAATCCACGGCGGTCGGTGACCACTTTCACGCGGTTTGGATCGGCTGCCTTTGAGGGATCTAACCGGGTCATCAGCGTAACAATTTCCGCGTCACCGAGGCGGGCGGCGGTAATCGCCTGGTCGATATCGGCAGGCTCCAGCATCGGCTCGTCACCTTGAATGTTCACGATGAGGGTGTCGTCGTGTAGATCTTGGGCGGCCTCGGCCAACCGATCAGTACCACTATCATGGTCATTCCGAGTCATGACAGCGGTTCCGCCGAACCGCCCGACGGCATCGGCAATTCTCTCATCGTCGGTGGCGACCACAATCCGGCTTACGAGCGTGGCCTGTTGGACGCGCCGGTAGACGTGCTCTATCAACGTCTTTCCATTTATTTCGGCAATCGGTTTTCCGGGGAGACGGGTGGAATTGAATCGGGCGGGAATGATCGCGATGGCGGCCTCGACCTTCATCAAAAACACCGCACCTGATCTTAGCATGACGATGACGGCCAGGGCAGGTCCCTTTTGGCACAAAAGTTGCATTGCAATCGCTGAAGATTGGTGAGATAAAACGGGTGTACCGATCGAGTTGCATTCCCAAACAGCAGACCAATATAATGTCGACACCTTAAGCAGCTCTCGGCTGGTCCGCCTTAGGAGATGGGCCAATGACTCGGAAAAACTGGACTTTCATCGTGGCTGTGTTTCTGTTGATTTTGCTTCCTGCCGTGATGTTTGCTCGGGCAGGCCGCGGTCAAAACCCTCAAGGAAATCCTACCGACAAGCCTGAGAAGCAACCCACGCAGACGCTGAAGATCGATGTAGATCTGGTTCTCGTCAACGCGACGGTCACCGATTCACTGAATCGTTACGTCAGCGGCCTGGAGGCAAACCACTTTCAGGTTTGGGAAGATAAACTCGAACAGAAGGTCGAGTACTTTTCGGCCGAAGACGTTCCGATCAGCATCGGTGTTATTTTCGACGTCAGCGGCAGCATGAAAGACAAGATCTCTACCGCTCGACAGGCCGCTGCAACATTCCTGAAAACCGGCAATCCCGAGGACGAGTATTTTCTGGTCGAGTTCGCCAATCGTCCTGAAGTCGCGTCGGACTTCACAACGGATATCACGAAGCTTCAGAGCAAACTGATCCAGACTCCCGCGAAGGGCATGACGGCGATGTATGACTCCGTCTACCTCGGACTCGAGAAGCTCAAAGAAGGCAGTAATCCCAAAAAGGCGCTCCTTCTTATTACCGATGGCGAGGACAATCGCAGCCGCTACACGTTCCAGAATGTGAAGGAGTTCGTCAAAGAACAGGACGTGCAGATCTATGGTATCGGCATCGTCGACGACTGGAACTCCCAGTTGGGTGCAGGGCGCACCGGCCGCGCGCTAATCGAAGAACTGTCCGATTTGACTGGAGGCCGCGCCTTCTTCCCGGATTCAGTTTATGAGCTGGAAGATATCTGCACAAAAATCGCGGTCGAACTGAAAAACCAGTACGTGATCGGCTATCATTCGACTAATGGAGCGAAGGACGGGAAGTGGCGAAAGCTTCGAGTCAAAGTGAATCCGCCGAAAGGTATCCAACACCTGAACGTGCGCGCAAAGCAGGGATACTACGCGCCGACGACCGACGCTGCTCCGGTAACGAAGCACTAAAAGACCGCCGCTACAGAAACTGAAGTATGTTACGTAAATCGATTTTTCCTTTATTAATTCTTGTACCGTCGATTGCTCTGTTCGCACAGGATCGGCCACAGCCGCAGAAGCAAGGAAAGGACAGCGGCTATACGCTCCCCATCGAGATCCTCGAGGTGCAACTCCCGATCTCGGTTGTCGACAAAGAAGGCCGTCCTGTCGACGGTCTGAAACAGGAAAACTTTCAAATCTTCGAGGACAAAGTTCAGCAGACTATCAAGACGTTCAGGCACGAAGATATCCCGCTCAGCCTCGGGTTAGTCATCGATAACAGCGGCAGCATGCGCAATAAGCGGGAACGCGTGAACAGTTCCGCGTTGGCCTTCGTCCGTGAAAGTAATCCTGAAGACGAAACTTTCATTGTGAACTTCGACGATTCCGCATATCTGGAACAGGAATTCACGAGCAGCATCGGTGACCTGATTGACGCGTTGGACAATATCGATGCTCGCGGCGAAACCGCTCTTTATGATGCTTTGTATCTCGCCGCTGAAAAGGTCACGAAGGATGGAAAGAAGGATAAGAAAGCTCTCCTGGTCATCACGGATGGTGAAGACAATGCGAGCAAGTACGGTATCAATAAGGTCATTGAGGCGCTGCGACAAGCGAAGGTAACGGTCTACACCGTCGGACTGCTGGAAGAAGGCGACCAGCGCGGTGGCCTATTCAAGAAGCCGCCATCAAAAAAGGCGAAAGAAGATTTGATCAAGTTTGCCGAAATTACTGGCGGGCAGGCGTATTTCCCGAAAAATCTGGAGGAAGTGGAAGAGTTGGTGAAGCATATCGCTCACGATCTCCGGAACCACTACACGATTACCTACACGCCCACTAACGCGAAGCTCGATGGGAGTTGGCGCGAAGTCACAGTGAAGGTCGTTGCTCCGAAGAACACGCCGAAATTCACCTGGCACACGAAACAGGGTTACTACGCTCCGAAGGCAGAGCGGACCTCCAACAACGATTGAGTCGGCATTCACAGACATCTCCGAATCTGATCAATGCTCAATTCCCAATTATCAATTCCCATCCGATGAGAATTGGGAATTGAGCATTGGTCAGATGCTATACTCTTCCGCTCCAACGACTATGGATTTCCACCACAAAGAGATTCTCAAGCGATACGCCAGAATGGCGACCGGCCGGCCATTTGCCCCCATCCTCCTGAATATCCTGATCACCTCGGTTTGTGACATGCGGTGCGTCCACTGTTTCTTTACGGACGAACTTGATGATAAACCGCGGAAGAAGCTGCAAATGACGACCCAGAACGTTATTCGCATCAGCGAAACGCTTGGCGCTAACCTCGGCGTTCTGATTGTTGCTGGGGGCGAGCCATTCACCCGCAAGGACCTGCCGGAAATCGCACGAGCCTTTTATGAGAACAACAAGCTCGAGTCCATTTACCTAATGTCGAATGGACAAATTCAGCAGAGAATCATCCCGGACGTTTCCAGGATTTTGGAAGAATGTCCAGGCCTCAACGTTACTGTGGCTCTCGGGATCGACGGCCTCAAGGAAGACCACGAAGCAATCCGCCAAAAGGCCGGAAGCTGGGATATCGTTATCGATACCGCGCGAAAACTGAAGGAGATCAAGAAAGAAAAGCCGCGGCTCGATATCCAGACCTGCACCTGTTTCATGAACAGCAATCAAGACCGCATATTCGACTGGTACGACTTTCTGAAATACGATCTCAAGCCGGACAAGGTGAACTTCAATTACATCCGGCCTCCGTCAGCACGGCCTCGAGAGCTGATCATCGACAAAGCGCGATACGACAAGCTCTCACACATAATCAGCGAAGATTCGCGCCATGCCGCGATAAAGAACAACTACGTGGGCGATGCCGGATTTTTCAAGGCAGCGATTGACGTCTATATGCACGAACTCATCGCAAAGACCGCCCTTGAAGGCCGCCCCCAACTCCAGTGCTGGGCGGGCACGGCAGGCGCAGTCATTTACGATGAAGGCACGGTTTCGAGCTGCGAGATCTTGGACTCGGTCGCAAATCTGCGCGAATACGACTGGGACTTTTCCAAGCTTTGGTACTCACCTGCGATGGACGGCCGGCGGGAAACTGTCGCGAACGGCTGCTTCTGTACGCACGAAAGCAACTGTTACTATCCCTCGCTTCCGTTCAATCCAACTCATCTCGTCGAGATTAAAAAGATCGAAAAAGAGATGAAGGAAAGTGCTGCAGCAGCTCATCAACTGGTTTAGCGAAAATCAGCGGCCTCTCCCCTGGCGCGTTTCATACGATCCGTATCATGTCTGGGTCTCGGAGGTCATGCTCCAACAGACGCAGGTCGAAACGGCCCTTCCCTACTACGAGCGATTCATTCGCGAGTTTCCTTCGCTCCAAGATTTAGCGCGCGCTGACGAAGAGCGCGTCCTCACGTTGTGGGCCGGTCTCGGTTACTACAGCCGCGCAAAAAACCTGCTGGCCGCTGCCCGGATCGTTGTGAAGCAGTACGGGGGCAGAATTCCTTGCGATTATGACGTCCTGATTCAGCTCCCCGGAGTCGGCCAGTATATGGCCGGCGCCATTTTGAGCATCGGGTTTAATCGGCCTTATCCGGTCGTCGACGGCAACATTCGCCGGGTGCTGTCGCGTGTGTACGGATGGACTGAAGAGAATCCCAAAGCGCTGTGGGACGCTGCCTCGCGTATCGTGCATGAAGCCGAACCGCGGCTGCTGAATCAGGCGCTGATGGAATTAGGCGCGAAGGTCTGCTCGTTCAAATCGCCCCGCTGTTTGATCTGCCCTATGCAGAGCTGGTGCGTCGCCTTCCGGACGGGCATGCAGGACAAGATCCCTCCTGTGAAGAAGCGCCCCGCAACCGTGCACGTGCATCTGTTTGCTGTCGTGCACTACGAACGTGATCGGTATCTGATGAAGCAAGTCGACGGGATGTGGGAATTTCCGATGTTTTCCGAATTGCCGGCGGGCTCATTCACGAAGATCGGTGCCTGCCGGCACACGATTACGCATC
This sequence comes from Acidobacteriota bacterium, assembly GCA_003222755.1. Taxonomy (GTDB): domain Bacteria; phylum Acidobacteriota; class Terriglobia; order 20CM-2-55-15; family 20CM-2-55-15; genus 20CM-2-55-15. The sequence goes on along the minus strand of QHXA01000042.1, from coordinate 1,600 downwards.
ATCGGCTGGACGTGAGTGTTGTTGAGGGTGAGATTGTGGATAAAGCATGCGAGTGGAAAAATCCGGAAACAGTGCCGATGTCTTCGCTGACCCGAAAGATCTTGACTATCTACAAGCACGGCGGAGCGGTGCCAGGAACTTCGCGCCTCGGGATCCCAAGCAAATCAGGATAAACGTCGTGATGCGTCTGTCGCCGGCCTGCAACTCCAGTTTGAAGCCGAGATAGATTCCGTGGAGCTTGAGAAATGAGCCGCCCATAGAGGCACCCAATATACGGGCTGCCGTGCGCTCCGGAAAGAATTCGCCGCCACGCACCAGTATTTCTGCGGTGCCTGGATTGATGATCGTGATTTCATACTTATGATGCATGGTTTGAACAGAGCGCTACAGCTAAAGCCACGCGACTACATACTCACAGGTCATTGCCGGCGTAAGACAAATTGAAGCTCTTGTTGCAGAGCGGAAAATCCGGAACGATGTTTTTGCGGATGGCGTAATTCAGAGCCGGCCAATTGGAGAACGAAGGATCTTTGACTTTTACTCGGGCCAGGGCTCCGTTTTCTCCGGCCACAATCCAATGCCAGATGGGACCGCGCCAGCCTTCAACTAATCCAAACGCATTTTTCCCGGCCGGAAGCCGCGGAACGGCCACGAGCGTCTCGCCATCGGGTAACGCTTCGAGCACCTGAGTGATCAGGCTAATGCTTTCACGCGCTTCTTCCACGCGAACCATCATGCGTGCCCATACATCACCTTCTTGAAAAACCGGAACTCGAAAGCTTAAGTCCGCATAAGCCGCATAAGGATGATCGCGCCTGGTATCTGCATCGATGCCGCTGGCTCTGGCAGCAATGCCACATACCTGAAGTTCGCGCGCGATCCGATTCGCGAGAACCCCCGTAGCGTGAAGCCGGTCCAACACCAATGAGCTGTCAAGGGCGATGGCAACGACAGCATCGAAATCATCTTTGATTTTCAGGAGGGTCTGAACCGCATCACTCACAAGTTTCTCTCGAAGATCGATGGCTACGCCGCCTGGAACGACCGCGGCTCGCAGCAAGCGGTGACCCGCGAGCCGTTCATTCAGCCGCAGTACTTCTTCGCGAAGCCGCATGGCATGCGCATTGGCGA
>QHXA01000042.1:0-456 GCA_003222755.1 Acidobacteriota bacterium | reverse complement strand
TATCGGTCAGAATGGCGCCGACATCCGCGATATGGTTATAAAGCCGTTCGAGTTCCTGCAGCACCACGCGTAAGTGCGCAGCGCGCCGGGGCACGTCGATTCCAGCACAGCGCTCAACAGCCATGCTGAACGCAAGCGCATGACCGACGCTGGAATCCCCGGAAATCCTTTCAGCCAGTTGAACGCCCCGCGTAATGTTCATCGATTCGAAGAGCTTTTCGATTCCTTTATGGAGAAACAACAGCCGCGACTCCAGATTGATAATCGTCTCGCCATCCACACTAAAACGAAAATGACCCGGTTCAATGATTCCAGCGTGAACGGGCCCAACCGTAATCTCGTAGATGCCTTCACCTTCGACTTGCTGAAAAGGAAACGGCTCCCCCTTGTCGTGGAAATTGAGCGGGGTCTGCGCATCTTTGAGTAAGGGACGATAGTCGGCGGGCCAGAACTGAT
>QHXA01000852.1:3601-3920 GCA_003222755.1 Acidobacteriota bacterium | reverse complement strand
TACTACGGCAACCAGGACCAACTGGAATACGACTTTGTGGTCGCGCCCAGGGCTGACCCGGAATCCATCAAACTGGCTTTCCAGGGTGTTGTCGATCTTGAAATCAATCCCGAGGGTGACCTCATCCTGCACACCGCCAGCGGCGACGTGATTCAGCACGCTCCGCTCATTTATCAGACAAAGGATGCAGCTAAGCAGGCCATCAGGGGTCATTACACATTGCAGGGCCCGCAACAAGTTGGTTTTCGAGTGGGGAACTACGATCGTAGCCGACCTTTGATCATCGATCCCATGTTGAGCTACTCGACCTACCTCGGCG
>QHXA01000852.1:2985-3529 GCA_003222755.1 Acidobacteriota bacterium | reverse complement strand
CAACTTCCCCACAGCGAGTCCCTCTCCAACACATCCCTACCGTGCCACGAATGTCGGCGGACGAGATGTCTTCGTGGTCAAACTGAATGCCACAGGCAACAATCTCGTATACTCCACTTACCTCGGTGGAAGCGCCGACGATTACGGGTGGGGAGGAATCGCCGTGGACAGTGCCGGCCTTGCCTATATAACGGGCTCCACCGACTCGACCAATTTCCCGACGGCCAATGCCTTTCAACCAGCAAACGCTGGCGGTCGGGATGCTTTCGTGACGAAGCTGAGTGCCCAAGGTAATAGCCTCTTCTACTCGACCTACTTGGGTGGCAACGGGGAAGATATGAGCTTCGACATCGCCGTGGACAGCGCTGGACTGGCTTACGTCACGGGCCGTACCTTTTCGACCAACTTTCCCACATCGATGAATCCGTTTCAGGCCATGAACCGCGGGCAGGGCGATGCTTTCGTGACCAAGTTCAATGCCATGGGTAACGCTCTCGCATATTCCACGTACCTTGGCGGCACTCTCCAAGACACCGGGTTCGGC
>QHXA01000852.1:1953-2968 GCA_003222755.1 Acidobacteriota bacterium | reverse complement strand
AGCGCGGGTCTGGCCTACGTCACAGGTTGGACATTTTCGACGAACTTTCCCACGACAGCGAGTCCCTTCCAAGCTATGAACCGTGGCGGTAACGAGGCCTTCGTAACGAAACTGAATGCCATGGGCAACAGTCTCGCTTACTCTACTTACCTGGGAGGAACGCTAGACGACGTTGGCTACGACATCGCCGTGGACAGCGCCGGCCTGGCCTACGTCTCGGGCCGGACCGTTTCGACGAACTTCCCCACATCGATGAATCCATTTCAAGCCATGAATCGCGGCCAGGGCGACGGGTTTGTAACAAAGCTCAATGCCCAGGGAAATGCCCTGGCATATTCGACGTATCTCGGCGGTACGGGCAGTGACTTCGCGTACGGCATTGCGGTCGATAGTGCCGGCCTGCCTTATGTCACAGGTTGGACCGATTCGACCAACTTTCCCACAAGCAATCCACTCCAACCTAACAACGGCGGTCAGAGCGATGCCTTTGTGACGAAGTTCAGTGCAACCGGCAACACCCTTGCCTACTCCACCTATTTCGGCGGCACCGGAATCGACTCCGGTTACGGGATCGCCGTAGACAGTGCCGGTTTGGCGTATGTGACAGGTCTGACCCAGTCGACGAACTTCCCTACGGCGAATCCATTCCAGGCGATGAACCGCGGTCAGGGTGATGGGTTTGTAGCGAAGCTGAACTAAGACTCGAACTCAAGAAATGGAAGTTGAAAATGAGACGATCAACGATTCTCTTCTGCTTATTCGTCTTTGTTAGCATGACGCGATTGGTCCAAGCTCAGACCTCGCCTCTAGTCACTGGTGGTATGGCGCCAAAGCTCCTCAACAATGATGCGCAAGAAAATCCAGTCGCGTTGGTGGAAAGACTAACAGTCGAATTGAGGACCGTGAGATTCGAGGTGCTTAAGCAAGAGAACGAAAAGCTGCTGTCGAAGATCAGCCAGTTACTTATTGACGTGCAACAAGACGACACTGACCGGCAGGGACTGCATGCGCAGGA
>QHXA01000852.1:0-1941 GCA_003222755.1 Acidobacteriota bacterium | reverse complement strand
AAGCATTCAACCAACAGTTGGCTCTCCTGGATCAGCGCCTGGGCGAGCCAACGCTGGTCTTGGAACAACGACTGGAAATCCAAGCGGCGAGGACCGAGTTGGCCGGCAACGGACTGTCGAGGTTCTCAATGGAGCATCAGAGGATAGTTCATCGCGAAGCCGAAGTCATGACGCAGCTAGAGGAAACCCAGCAGCGGCGGCAGGAGTTGGTTGAAAGAGCCCGCGAGATAGTCCGAGCTACTCAGATACAAGCAGAGAACGCATCTGAAAATCTGTCTTCGCTGCTGAAACAACTAAGCGGAGAATTAGAGAAAATGAAGTTCGATTTGAAGATGCAGTAGTACAAGCTCGATTGGGGCGTGGCGCGCTGTATAATCAATCCGCTAAAAACAAGCCCTACATCCGGGATCGTGGAGCAGCGTGTGAAGCAACGGGCCGCTCAGTTTAGCGGCTGCCGCTGTTCAACGGTTTCAATACATCACTCGCCACTGCTGCTGCGATCAACTTGTCGGCGTCGGCTTGCAGCAAGAACCCCGCGGAAACTGCTTTGGTGGCGGCCGCCTTCACCGCCTCCACATACCCATCGTGATTCTTGTAACGTTCTTCGAGCGAAAGGCGTGGATCACCGTTGGCTTCGCGCTCTGCCTTGGTCTTGGCGAAAGGAATCATTCCACCTGCGTAGTTGCAGAGCTTGCCATTATGGAATCCGTCAGCGACGACGTTCCAACCCAAATACGAACCGAGAGGCGCCTCGCGAAGCACGACGGGAACGCCGCCCATTTCATTGCCGTCGGCATCCACGCGCGGCACCTGCATCTTGATCACCTGCTTAACGGCCGGCGGGACTTTCGTTCGAACGCCGGAACCGTCGGCATAATTGAAATCTGGCCCCCAGTCGTAATCGAGTACCGGATTGTTTAGGCCCGTCGGAGCATTACGAGGAACGCCGGGAATGTTGGGGAAGCCGGTGGCTTCTCGAGTCGGGTCCACAAGATTGTGATTGGCCAGCGTGGGGTAAACGCTCGGCGGCATTGGAGTGCCCTTCATTACCCAATTGCGGAAGTGATATCGGAGTGCATTGACGGTCTCCGTGTGGGGAACGGGATTTGCAGCGAACATACCCACACCGAAGTTCGGACCAGGACACGAAGGCGCGTTCGCAGGAGTCATGCTGAATCCGACTTGCCCGCCGCCATGTTGAGTGCTTGGAATGTAGTACCGTCGTACGTTATCGGGCAAAGGAATGTCCTTGTCCGCAGACGTTCCCACGAATGAAGGACTGAGCGTCAATCCCCACATCTCGGCGGCACCGAAGTGCTCGACGATCTTGGGACACGAATTGTTGGCGGTGCATCGATCGAGAATCCCCTTCGCCGGCAGTCCTCGAATGCTGTCCGGCCAGGCGCTCCACCACTGCGGCCCTTCGGCGCCGGCTTCGTACAATTTCCCGGCGCCGTCGGTAAGCGCAAAGCGCGTGTTCAGGGTCACTCGCTTACCCGCGATGATCGGCCACGCCCCGTCATAGACTTTTCGATTAGCTTCATCTTGCGTGAAGCCAAGGTGAATCAACGCACGAAGGAAATTGCCGGACTGCGACTGGCCCCGGTTGATGAGCCACGAAACATTCCCAGCTACTGGATTGGGCGTGCCTTCATCATCCTTCGTTGCATATCTGAAAAAGGAGGCAACGTCGCGGAAAGCGGCAAAGCCGATTCCGAGGACGTAGTTATCGTTCGATGTGAATACAACCTGATAGAGCAGCTTGGGGTCAAAACCATTCTTCACGCAGATCTGCGTCGGATCGGGCACACCGGGAAACGGATGAGCAGCATCGCATTTCGCCCATGCCCAGTCGCTGCCCGGAATGACGGGTCCTTCAGTGATTTTCCCGTCCATGGTTTCGGAAGTGTGCGTCGTCAGCTTGGCCTTCGTGGTGTCGAG
>QHXA01000041.1:7634-8950 GCA_003222755.1 Acidobacteriota bacterium | reverse complement strand
AATGTGCCCGACAAATCACCAATCAACTCTTCACAAGCGTCGCGCAAAGGAGGCTTGAAGATGAACTACTCTCGCAGGAACTTCCTGAAGGCTGCCGGATCGGGCATTGCCCTGACAGCTCTGGGCGGCGAGTCCGTGCTGATGGCAGCCGCCTCTCCTCCCCTGGCATTGCCGGTGCCGATGACCAGGGAAAAAGCCATCTTCATACTTAATGGCAAGCCTCTCGTCGCTGAATATGAGGCGCGAACAACATTGTGGGAAGTCATCGCCGTGAAGTTGGGCCTGACCGGTACGACAAGGAGCTGCAATCGCGCCAGTTGTGGCGCGTGCAGCGTCCTGATTGATGGGACGCCGTTCTACTCCTGCCATACGCTGGCCATGGAGGCTGCAGGAAAGAAGATCTTCACAATCGAAGGGCTGGGCGACGAAAAGAATCTGCACCCGCTGCAGAAGGTCGGGTACCTCTATATGGCCGCGGATTGTGGTTTCTGCACGGCCGGCTGGTCTGTGACTGCCAAGGCGCTCCTCGATAAAAATCAGGATCCTTCGGTGGACGACGTCAAGTCCGCACTCGCGGGGCATATCTGCCGGTGCGCCGCATATTCATCGATTATTCGAACTGTGATCGATACCGGCGCGGTGTTGCGAGGCGAGGCGGAAATTGTATGAGCCAGAAGCAAAAATCGACCAGGCCGAAGCGAAAAATCGAAGCGCATCTCCACTCCGCGATCATTGTGAACCAACCCATGGTGCGGGACTTCTCGACCGGTGGCGGACATCTGCCGGGAGATACGCTGGTCGAAGGCGACGAGAAGATCGTCACGAAGAAGTGGCAGGGCTATCCTCCTCAGAATCTCAATCTCATCGGAAAGCCGCAGCCTCCACTGGCCGAGGTCGCGATGCCCCGCTATACCGGCAAGGCCGAATATGCGACGCGAATCTCGTTCCCGAATATGCTTTTTGCGAAGCTCGTCGGCAGCCCGCATCCGCGCGCACGAATTCGAAAGCTCGACACTACGAAGGCGCTGCAGACACCGGGCGTCGCGTACATACTCACACGCGAGAATTCTCCAAAGACGTATCCGCTGCCCGAAGAGCTCTTCTTCCAGGGTGACGTTGTCGCCATCGTTGCTGCCGCAACGGAAGACATTGCCGACGACGCCATCGAAGCGCTTGAAGTCGACTACGAGGTCCTTCCTTTCGCTTCGAATCTTGCCCAGGTAATGTCGCCGGCTGCGCCGGATCTCGGAAGAGCACGAGGAGCGCAGCGACGGGGGAACCTCACCACATCGCTCACTCAATTCGGCGACATCGAG
>QHXA01000041.1:0-7619 GCA_003222755.1 Acidobacteriota bacterium | reverse complement strand
CATCGTCAAAGAGTTCACCTACTACTACGCCGGGGCTGTCGTCGCGCCACTCCAGCCTTGCGGAAGCGTCGCCAAATGGGACGGCGACCGAGTAACGGTGTGGGGCCACGGACAGGCCATCTATCCAGCGCGAGCGCTCATCGCACGCGGCCTCGATATCGATCCGAAGAACGTTCGCTTCATTAATAAATGGAACGGAGGGACTTTCGGAGGCGTGCGGCAGGCGTCGGAAAAGTTTTATCCGTGGGTGGCATACGTATCGAAAATGACGGGCAAACCCGTCAGGCTGACGCTCGCGAAGGACCAGGAACTGGCGCACATGCAGGTGAAGCCCGAGAACATCCAGAAGTTCAAAGTGGGCGCAAAGAAAGACGGCCGGATCACCGCGTGCCAGCGCGAGTTCTTTGTCAACACGGGTGAGCGTAGTGGCGGAGGCGGAAGCGGAGGCCGCTCGGAGCTCTACCTCCACGTGATTCCCAATTGGAAGGAGATCGGCAACGACTATAGAACCAACTCCATGACCACGGGGCCATCCCGCAGCAACATGCAGCAGGAATTCAAGTGGGGTTGGGAACAGATGATGGATGAAATGGCGGAAGCCGTGGGGATCGATCCTGTGCAGTTTCGCTTGCTGAACGTTCAGAAGCCGGGAACGAAAGTCACCATCGAATCCGGTGGCCCAACAATGGTCTTGATGCCGGAGATGGAAAAAGGATTCCTTACCTACGATTCGTACGCATCCGTCGAGGTACTGCAGGAAGGAATGAAGGCCATTGGTTGGGAGAAAAGAAATCCGGCGCCCGGCGGCAATCCCGGAAGATTCAAGCGTGGATTCGGAATGGCGATGTCTCAACACCACGCCGGACGTCTTGGTTATCACGAAGGCGAAGTCGGGTTCGAGCGAACGGTCAAACGCGGCAACGCCGATGTGTATCAATCCGAAATCGAATTGAATGCGGACGGCAACATCATCCTGCATTTTGCGCAGCCCGACAGCGGTACAAATCATGGCACTGGAATAGCGACCCAGATTGCCGAGATTCTCGGATACACCACTCTCGATCATATGCGCCTGAGTTGGGGCGACTCCGATCTCGCTCCGCCGGCGCCCGGATGGAACAGCGGCCTGTCCACTCAGCTGCAAGGCGGTGCTTTGTGCAAAGCAGCGGACAAGCTGCGGCAGGATCTTTTGAAACGCGCGTCCGACACTTTAAAAACTGATGCTGCGAGACTTCAGATCAGGGATGGCGTGATTTCTTCAAAAGAAGATCCCAAAAAGACGACAACGTTTGCCGCTCTCGCGAAAACGGCTGAAGGTCGCGTCATACGTCAACACGCGAGTTGCTGTCATCCAGGAGCTATCGGAAGAGCGATGAATCGTGGCATCGGCACGTGCTTCGTCGAAGTTGAGGTTGATACCTGGACCGGCAATTGGCGATTTATCAGAGCGGCTTATTGTCATGACACCGGAAATGTCATCAACCCTCTGCTGGCGGAAGCGGATATGAATGGATCGCTGGTGCAGAGCACTCAGGTTGCAACCGAGGCGATTCCATGGGATCGCGAATTCCCAGGCACGCGTCACTTCAGCGTCGGATACTTGTCTTACCGGCTGCCTACCATCATGGATGTTCCCGAACAGACACAGGTATTCGTGAATAGCCTCGAGCCACGGTGGTTCTTCGGAACCAAGGGCTTTGCCGAAACTGCCATCGGTGCCCCGCCGGGCGCAATTGCGAATGCAATTTACAATGCGTGCGGCGTCCGGATCCGAGAGCATCCGATCAGCAAAGACAAGATTCTGGCCGGCCTCAAAACCAAAGCAACGGGGAAAGCATGAAGAAAATTTCAGTCTATCGACCCACGACAATAGAGGAAGCCATCCAGATATTGTCGCTCCACGGAACCGAGGCGGGAGTGTATGCGGGTGGAACGGACTTGCTGATTCGCTTGAAAAATAGATTGAAGCAAGCACCCTCGTACCTCGTCGACATCAAGAAGATCGGCAACCTCAGGTACATCAAAGAAGACGCGCAGGGAGGCGTGCAGATTGGCGCGCTTACGAAATTGGCGGAGATCGCCGAATCCGATCTGTTGGCGAAGAAATATCCTGTACTGGTGCAGGCTGTGAAGACGATCTCTTCTCCGGAGCTGCGGAACGCATCGACGCTCGGAGGAGACTTGCTGCAGGAAGTGTGGTGCCAGTATTTGCGCGGTGGTTATTCCTGCTGGAGAAACGGTGGATACATCTGCTATGGCGCCATCGGCGACAACAGCTACTACCACTCCGCAATGGGAGGACGACTGTGTTACGCAGTCTATCCAGGTGACGCGGCACCGCCTCTAATCACCCTGGATGCGAAAGTCAGGATTGCAACTCCCTCTGGTATGAAGGATTTGACTGTAGAACAGCTTGTCCCCGGGGACATGATGGTCGACGGCAGAATTCAATCCCACGTGATACGTTTTAACGAAATCCTCACCGAAGTCGTCATACCTCCGCCGAAAACCGGTTTCAGGGCTTCATTCGAAAAACTGAGACCGCGAGGCGTTTGGGACTTCGCGATGGCGTCTGCATCGCTGGGTCTCCAGCTTCGAGACGGACGAATAGACGACGCGCGCGTCGTATTCGGAGGCATTTCGGGAAAACCGTTTCGAGAAAGATCGGTTGAAGAGTTTTTAAAGGGAAAAACTCTCAATGCGGAATTAGCAAATCAGGCACCTGCGAGTGCGCTGAGCAATGCGGCGCCTCTGAAATACAATGCGACCAAGATCGATATGGCCAAGGGCCTTCTCACTTCAGGCCTGGATAAGCTCGCGCGAGAAGGCTGATCATTTCCTCTTCGATGATTACTCGAAGACTTCAGGAACCGAAAACGTCATGATGTTGTTGCCCGCCGCCGTGGCGATGATGACCTCTTTGTGAATAGGATCCAGAACAATTCCGATATCGTTCGACTGCCTGCCTAGCGGAGCTGGAATTTTCAGCGGCGGCTCGGCGCTCTCTCCACGTTCGGGGATCCTCCAGATTTCGATATTGCCCCTGGTATGCGTGACCAACCGCAACGTGGGCGGATATATCTCAAACTGGTTACCCATTCGCACAGGGCCTTTGATAAAAGCTTTCGGTGGAGTATTTCCACTGGCTGTGCGATCAAAGATCAATACCCGGCCGCCGCCATAGCCGCCGACCGGTACTATCAGGAGATTGTGGATCGGATCGACACGTAGGCACGGAACGTTACCGCCTCCTGTGTTCTGCTCACCAAGGTAGAGCTGCGTGGCGAGTCCGCCGAGAACTCGTTTCGGCGGCACGTTTCCATTTGCGAGGCGATCAAATGTGAGAATGGTTTGATCTGGTGTAGCAAGAAGGATTTCATTGTTTACGGGATCGATGCTCACCTTGCCGGTCGCACCCACACCTTTGATTTGAGTCTTATCTCCCTGGATAACGCGAAGAGGCGCTTCTTCTCCATTGGCAGCTCCGCGAAATGACAGAATCGCTTGAGCGAGTGGACTGGTGACGGCAATTTCATCGTGAATGTTGTCGAACGCGATGTCGTGCATTGTCCGGCCCAGCAGCGATCTTTGCCCTTCGATCGATCGTAGATATGGCGTGTCTTCCTTCGCCAGCCTGGCGAAGACCGCAATCTGCGGATGGTTCACTCAGTTGGGCACCAGGATTTCCTGGCGTATCGCATCGTAGGTGACCGCCGCCGTTCTGCCGAAATTCAGCGATCTCTTGCTTTCTTCCGCGCTGCGGATGATCCGCAGGGGCGGAACGTCGCCGTTCGCCATCAGCGGATAGACGGTGGCGGACGCGTTACCAAGGTTGGACACCCACAACTCCTGATGCTTTCTGTCCAGAGCCAAACCCGTCGGGTTACGCAGACGCGTCTGTGGTCCCTTTATCACGCGCGCCGGAGCGACATCGCCGTGCACCGTGGATGCGTTGGCGAAAACGAGAATGTCCTGGCCGATATCATTCGCCACGTAAAGATCGCCACTGTCCGGGTCGAACTTCATGGCCGCCGGCCAGTTCAGTAGAGTCTTGTCACCGGTGATCGCACGCAATGGTTTTGCATCGCCGCTCGCGTCGAGCGAGTAAACCTGGATCGCCGGAGGAAGGTACTTCCCCGTGCCGGCAATCCTGAAATTGCTGTGGTGACCCCAAGTATTCACGAACAGAAGCCGGTTTTTGTCATCGACGGTGATACCGTGCGGTGCGTCGAGCCCGGTATTGTCGCCCGCGATTCGTCGAAGCGGCTGATCTTCGGCTGACGCGTCCTTGCTGTAAATAACGACCTCCGGAGGGAATTCAACTGTCACAAAAAACTCTCGCTTCACTTCGTCGGCTGCGATGTTGTAGACGCGATGCGGCGTGTGCAGTATCGATTTGGGGCTGACATTTCCGTTGGCTTCGCGCGGGAAGCGAACCATCTTGTCGCCTGTGTCTGATTCGACTGAAAAGATGTCTCCGCTTTGTGGATCAACGTAAAGCCCGTTATTGAATTGAAGCGCCGTCTTATCGCCCTGCACAATCCGCTTCGGTTTCGTCGTCTCGTCGGGACCGAGAGTGTTATCGAGCCGGTCGAATACACGATAGGACCACAGATTGTTGTCCTGAAGGATGACTTCGTCGGAGTTGGCGTCGTATGCGATCGCGCTGTAGGTCGGAGCCGTGTCACGAATCGTGCGCATCGGGATACGCGCTCCAGCCGATCTGGCGGCTTTGGCTTCTCTCTCCTGCTGCTCCGCATTCGGAAGATCTCGGATTCCCTGCTGCAATGCCGCCATCAGCGTCGGCTCACACATGTTCAACTCAACGGGAAGATGCAGGACGGAAACCAATCGCGGGGAGCGTTCAGGAAGCGGTGCCGCTAACATACCCATCACGATGAGGCTCAGGGCGAGGATTGCCCATCCGGTTTTCATTCGTTTGATATGCATTGGACTCCTTCGTGTCCTTGTGTTTACAAAACGAACTTCAGCGCCATCTGCATGATTCGCGGATCGCCGGCCGCCAGAATTCTGCCGAATGTCGCGTCGGTGAGGTTTGTGCTCATACAGTCCGGAGAGCCTTGCTGGCCGGAGGTCGAAGAGCAGGCGTTCACATGGTTCGCCACATTGAACGCCTCGGCTCGGAACTCGACGGACTGCTTCTCGCGAAGCCGGAATATTCGAACTAATCCCATATCGATTCGAACATTACCCGGACCAACGATGGTGGCACGCCCCAGCGACCCGTAGGTTCCGAGAGCTGGTTGCGCAAAGGCTGCAGGATTGATCCATCCATTCGCAATACTTTTGTTCGGCACATAAGGGGACGGAAGCACCTGATTCGGCCTCTGATCCGATTGCGTGTTGGTGGTCGAGAAAACCGTACCCGTTAGAGCTTGATCGATTCCAGTCGACACGGTGAACATGGGGCCCGACAGCATACGCACGATTCCCGACACGCGCCAACCCGTGCCCAGCACACGCAAGAACGAGTTTGCGAACCGAGGCGTCTCATACACCGTCGACATGTTGAAATTGTGACGGCGGTCTAGTTCGCAATTTCCACGATTGATTCCGCGGCGCTCCGGAATTTGGACACCATTGGTTTGAATGATGTCGGTGTAGCCGGTGTCGATACAGTGCGACCACGTGTAATTCCCCTGCACTGTAACGCCCCGCGCGCGCCGCCGTTGAACCGAAAGTATTAAACCGTTATAGCTGCGCGTGCCGCCAGTATCTACCTCGACGATATTGCTGAAGAATTGTCCTTGATCGGGATTCTGCAGAGACAGCACACGCCGCAGGTTCGTATTGCCGGTCGTGGAGCACGCGGCGCCGGCGTTCACTGTATACGGAACCCTTACGCCGTTTAAGAAGCAATTCCGACTTGCGTCGCCGAGTCCAGGAACGAAGACGGCCGGATTCGCCTCATGCTCGTACATCTGGTGGATGACGCTGCTGCCGATATAGTTGCTCGCGACGAGCCAATTCATTCCAATCTGTTTCTGGATGCTCAAGTTCCACTGGTTGACGTAGGACGTTTTCGCATCCTTTGGGATCACCGTGTAAACACCTGCCGTTGGAAAGACGACATTCTTACTAATGGCAATCGGAAGCGGATTTCCTCCAGGATAGCCTTGCCACGGATCATCAAATCCGCCAGCCGGATTTGTAAGCTGAATCAGGCCGCCCCGGGGAGGCGTGTTCCGGATTCCACCAATAACTTGGAAGTGTGGGTAATCATAAAATATTCCGTAAGCTGCCCGAACTACCGTCATGCCGTTGCCCTTCGGATCCCATGCCAATCCCGCGCGCGGCGCGAAGTGCAGCCAGGCCGGCGCATGCTCGGAATTGCCGACGTCTGAAGCTCCCGGATCCCCTGGGAACAGTATTCCCGCGGGAGCATTCGTGTAGACGCTGCTTCGAAGACCCTGATCGAACCACTTCTTGTTGTATTGTGCAGACACCGCGCGGTGATCGTAGGGCCAGAAGAACGGCTCCCATCTTAAACCCCCATTCACCGTAAACCTGGAAGTGGCCTTCCAGGTATCCTGCACATAGAGACCGATGTAATTCTGCCGCAGATACTGTGCCGCAATCTGATCCTGTCTCCATTCATTCGGCCTTCCAATCATTAAATCAGCGAGCGACAAGCCCGTGGTGTTGCCGTTGAAGGAAAAGCGCCCGCTAGTCCATGTGCCGGAGGTGTAATTCATGTTCGAGTGTATGAAGTTCCCCCCGAACCCGAGCTGGTGAGTCCCCCGGACCGAACTCAGATCTTCGGAAAACTGCTCGACCATCGAGTTCGTGACGCCGGGAGCGCTCACATCCTGGGTGAATGCACCTGTCACCTGCAACCGCACATAATGTTTAAATGAATCGGGGTAGTACAGGTTCTTTACTCCCAGGTCGCTATAGTTGTAGAAGTCCTGCTCTAAGCTCTTGTCGTTCAATGTGCGAAGTACGGTCCCGCGGAAGGAACTCACCGTTTGCGCACTGAGTGAATACGTATGCCCCAAAACGAACGAGTGAAATCCGCGATTGTAATCCGGAATACTTAATGAGAGGACGTTCGCACCGTTGTAGTTATTTGGAGTAAACAGGGTTCCACGCTCGTATCGTCCGAATAGGGACTGTTGGGCGCTCTGCTGGTAGTCGATCTTGCCCACGATCATTTTCTCGTCTGAATTTTGTCTGCGGCCATAAACGCTTTGGCCACACTCGTCGATCGGCTTCGGAAGATATTTCGTCACGAGGGTCACGGCAGCCTTTGAGAACAATGCGGGATCGATACCGTTGTTGGAGAACGGAGATCTCAAGGCTATCTGCCGGCCGCCATTGCAGGCGGGCGATGTGATACCCGTAAAATCACCTGAGAGCATCTGAGGTGTCGGCACGTAACTCACGATGATGTTGGCTTCCGAACGCTGGATGGTGCCCTGATATCCGCCAAAGAAAAAGAGTTTGTTTTTGACGATCGGACCGCCGATTACACCGCCAAACTGGTTGCGCTTCAGACCGTCTCTCGTCGGAGCGAACGCATTACGCGCATTGAAGATCTTGTTGCGAACAAATTCAAACAGATCACCATGAAATTCATTGCCACCCGATTTCGTCAC
>QHXA01000040.1 GCA_003222755.1 Acidobacteriota bacterium | reverse complement strand
GCATTCGCTGACGCTGTCGAATTCGTCGAGGTTGATACACGCGTCCGTTCCCGGCGTGATCTTAGGAACAGCCGCATACATGTCACCGGACCAAGCGAGAGGAAAAGAGGCCGATCGTAGCTCGGACATCTGGGCATTCGGCTGCGTTCTTTATGAGATGCTCACGGCTCACGCTGCGTTCGAAGGTGAAACGATTGGCGAGGTTCTCGCGGGAGTTTTCAAAAGCGAGCCGTAATGGCGGCGGCTCCCCGCCGAAACTCCGGAAGCCATTCGTCATTTACTGCGGCGTTGTCTGCAGAAGGATCGCAACCGGAGTTTGAACAGCGCCAATGACGCGCGAATCGAAATCGAAGAAGCATCGAGTGCGCCGCCGGGAGCTACACCGCCGGCAGTCGTGCTTGCGCGAAAACCATGGGTGTCGTGGATTGTCGCATCCGTGCCGGCTATCGCATTCGCATCAATCGCGGTTGCACACTTCCGTGAGAAGGCAGTGGCGGAGGCGCCCGAGATGCGCCTTGAAATCAACGCACCGTCTACGTCCGTGCCACTGGAGTTTGCGCTTTCTCCCGATGGACGTAACATCGTTTTCGTCGCATCCGGTGACGGGCCACAGCGACTATAGTTGAGACGGCGGACCTTTGACGTTCATCGATGCTTTCTCAGACTCAGAACCGGCAGGTGATTCCAATAACTTCAGTTGCGCTGGTTGCCATGAACGGGTGTTCAGCGACTGCCTGACGTTTTCGCCTTCCTCAGTCTTGCCTCGATCCGGATTCATCATGCCGAAGGCGGGACTCGAACCCGCACGCCTCGCGGCGCCACCCCCTCAAGATGGTGTGTCTGCCAATTCCACCACTTCGGCGAGGCTTAAATCTGCGTTACTTCTTTCCCGGCGTCGGAGCGGCCGGAGTGCTTTGCGGTTGTTGGCCCTGCGGCTGCGCAGGCTGCTGTTGCTGTTGCTGCGGCTTGGCGCCTTCACGGATGACCGAAGAGCCGCCGGGCCGTGAAATCAGAATTGTGAGCGCGAGCGAGGTAATCATAAAGAGGATTGCCGCCGCCGTTGTGGCTTTGCTCAGAACGGTGGCGGTGCTGCGCGCGCCGAAAGCGGTCTGACTGCCGCCGCCACCGAAAGCGCCGGCCCAATCTGCGCCTTTACCCTGTTGCAGGAGCACGACCAAAATCAGAAAAATGCAAACAATAACGTGAAAGATCGTCAGTAAAGTGATCATTGATATTTAATGATGGCCGCAAACGAGGCCGGATCCAAACTTACGCTTCCGACCAGCGCGCCATCGATGTCCTCTTCTTTCATCAGAGCCGCTATGTTATCGGGCTTCACGCTCCCACCGTACAGAATGCGAAGCGCCTCAGCTGCAACCTCATTATAAGTTTCTGCGAAGGTTTTGCGGATTTCGGCGTGCATTTCGGCGGCGATTTCTGGTGTAGCCGTTCGCCCAGTCCCGATCGCCCATACAGGCTCGTAAGCGACAATGATATGGGAAAGGTCCGGCCCGGTCAACCGGCCCAAACCGTTCCGCACTTGCCGCCGCACGACTTCCAGCGCCTGGCCGGCATCGCGTTCGGCCAGCGTTTCGCCCACGCAGACAATGGCTTTCAAGCCGCCCGCCACGGCCGCCCGCGTTTTCTTTTCCACAGTTTCATCGGTCTCGGAGAAATATTGACGGCGTTCCGAGTGGCCGATGATGGTGTAGGTACAGCCGATCTCGAGGAGCATCGGCACGGATACTTCGCCCGTGAAGGCGCCTTGATCTTCCCAGTGCACGTCCTGTGCGGAGATCGCGACACGCGTGCCTTCCGCTTCGACCACGGCGGTTGAAAGCGCGGTATATGGAGGCGCCACGACGATCGCACAATGCTCGATGTCTTGAATTTGCGGAATCAGAGCGTCGAAGAACGCGCTGGTCTCGAGGCGCGTCTTGTACATCTTCCAGTTGCCCGCAATAATCGGCGTTCTCATTGACTTATCAGAATGTAGTCGCGTCCGTGAGCGCTTCAAGGCCCGGCAATTTTTGCCCCGACAAGAACTCCAGGGATGCGCCGCCGCCTGTGGAAACGTGTGTGATCCTGGATTCCACACCGGCCCGCGCGACGGCGGCTGCGGAATCGCCACCACCGACCACGGAAAATGCGTTCGCTTCGGCCACCGCACGGGCCACTGCAAATGTGCCTTGGGCGAAACTTGGATTTTCGAAAACGCCCATCGGTCCATTCCACACGATCGTCTTTGCCTGCCGAATGATTTCCGAATAGCGCCGCACCGTCTCAGGGCCGATATCCAGGCCCATGCGATCAGGCGGCGTGTTCTGAATGGACATCACGACCGCATCTGTACTATCCAAACTTAGCGCGACGACGTGGTCCACGGGCAGCTCGATCAAGACATCCCTCTGCGAAGCTTTCGTCATCAACTGCTTCGCGACGCCGATTTTATCCACTTCCACGAGCGACTTGCCCGTCTCGAGTCCCTTGGCTCGAAAAAATGTGTATGCCATGGCGCCGCCAATCAGAATCGTGTTGGCCATGTTGATGAAATTCTCGATCAGCTCAATCTTATCGGAAATCTTCGCGCCTCCGACGATGGCGACATACGGCCGTTCTGCTTTCGTCAGCGCGTGACTGAGTGCTTCGATCTCCTTCTGCATTAGAAACCCCGCCGCCGCTTGCCTCACGTATGAAACGATACCGGCGGTGGACGCGTGCGCACGGTGTGCCGCGCCGAACGCGTCATTTATGTATACGTCACAGAGAGCCGCGAGTTGCCTGGCAAATGCGGGATCGTTTTTTTCTTCCTCGGCATGAAATCTCAGGTTCTCGAGCAGAAGGACATCTCCATCCTTCAGATTGGAAACCAGTCTCTCCACCTCTGCGCCTACACAATCAGGCGCAAACTGCACGGGCTTTCCCAGCAACTCCGTCAAACGCGTCGCAACCGGCCTCAGGCTGTATTTCGGTTCCGGCTTGCCTTTAGGCCGGCCAAGATGGGAGGCAAGGATAAGGCGCCCGTGCTTTTCCAACACATATCGAATCGAAGGAAGCGCGGCTTCAATGCGCATATCGTCCGTGATTTTCCCGTCAGCGAGAGGAACATTGAAGTCGACGCGCATGAAGACGCGTTTGCCGGAGAGGTCGAGATCGGAAATCGATAATGTGTTCACGCGTTCACCTTTGCCACCGCGGAGCGGTGCTAGGAAATTAGCCAGTGGTACGCGTTTTTTGCGTACCCCTGGAATACGTCGACAATTCAGGAATCCGCACCCTGAAGGGGTGTCGAGGACTCCTCGCACTCTTTCCAGGGTGCGGCTGCTTTTGGTTTCAGGGGGTTGCGCTCGCTGCCGCTCGCTTAACCCCGGCTAATTTCCTGACACGCCTCCGGCGTGCGCAAAATGGATGCGTTTTCTAGCGCATCACGAGTTTAATCAGGTCACGGAGCCGCATGCTGAAGCCCCACTCGTTGTCGTACCAAGAGAAGACCTTCAGCATCCTGTCGCCGGTTGTTTTCGTCAGTGGGCCATCGACAATCGATGAATGCGGATTGTGCAGAAAATCGGCCGAAACGAGTTCCTCATCGGTGTACTGAAGGATTCCCTTCAGTGGACCGTTGGCTGCGTCTTTGAACGCCGCGTTAGCGGACTGGACGGTCACCGGCTTTACCGTGCGCACTGTGAGATCGACGAGGGAAACGTCCGGCGTGGGAACGCGAATCGCGATGCCGTCGAGCTTGCCCTTTAATTCCGGCAACACGAGGCCGATGGCTTTTGCGGCACCGGTTGAAGTCGGAATCATCGACAAGGCCGCGGCACGCGCGCGGCGCATATCCGAATGAGGCAGATCGAGGAGCCTCTGATCATTCGTATAGGAGTGAACCGTTGTCATCAAACCGCTTTCGATGCCGAAAGTTTCATGTACGACCTTCGCCAGAGGCGCCAGGCAATTCGTGGTGCATGAGGCGTTCGAAATCACGTTGTGCTTTGCAGGGTCGTATGCTTTGTGGTTCACGCCGAGACAGATCGTGATGTCTTCACCTTTTGCCGGCGCCGAGATAATGACTTTCTTCACAGGCCCCCGCAGATGCTTGCGCGCCTCGTCAGCATTCGTGAACAAGCCGGTCGACTCGACCACGACATCAACACCGAGCGATGGCCAATCAATCTTGCCCGGATCTCTTTCTTTAAAGACCTTAATTCCCCTTCCATCGACACTGATGCTCTCCAGGGAGGGCTTGACTTCCGCCTTGAGATTGCCCAACACAGAATCGTATTTGAGAAGATGCGCAAGAGTTTTGGGATCGGTTATATCGTTGACGGCTACGATTTCTATATCCGCATCGCCAATCGCCGTGCGGTAAAGATTGCGTCCGATCCGCCCGAAACCGTTGATTCCAACTTTGATTGCCATAATTGCTCCCCTGTTAGGCTGCGCTTGCGCTTCGCGTCTCTAAATAAAAAAGTATACTCTGCGTGCAAGCATGTATTTCACATACACCTTTATTCTTGCGCTGGGCCTGGTCCTTACGTTCCCCTACTATTTGGTCCGTTTTCGCAAATATTTGCCGACCATGGCGGACCGTCTGGGCTCGCTAAAGATCCCGCAATTGCGACGTGCGATTTGGGTGCACGCCGTGTCCGTCGGAGAAGTGAAAGCGGTCGAACAACTCCTGGAGCGATTGAGGCAGCAGTTCCCCGAAAAACCGCTGGTCGTCTCGACAGCGACACCTACCGGACAACAAGTCGCGCACGCGCGCAGCGATATCGTGGATCACACCTTCTATTTCCCGATCGATATCCCGTGGTGCGTTCGACGCGCGGTTGAGAGGGTTGACCCCGAGATGGTCATCATTGCGGAAACCGAAATTTGGCCCAACTTTCTCCGCGCGTGCCGCAGGCGCGGAGTTCGAGTCGTGATGATCAATGGACGAATTTCGGACAGATCGTTTTCTCGGTATCGGCTCGTGCGGCGTTGGTTGCGCCGGGTGTTTGAGGATTACACGATGATTGGAATGCAGTCGGAAAGGGATCGGCAGCGGATCGAAGCGATTGGAGCCGATCCTCGAAAAGTCACCGTGTTGGGCAACCTGAAATATGATGCGGTGGCATCAACCCGCAACGTAGAAAATGCGCTTGCGAGTTTGCTTATCCGCTGGAATCCGCTTTGGATTGCGGCGAGCACCATGCCTGGCGAGGAAGAACTGGTGCTTGATGCCTTCGGGCAGGTGCTCAACATGCATCCCGGCCTCAAGCTCCTTATCGCGCCCCGCCATGCGGAGCGATTCGAGGCCGTCGCGGAGATCATTAAAGGACGAGGCTTGGAAATGGTGCGACGCACCCAGTTGATCAGCGGCAACTCGCCGGTGTTGCTGCTGGACACCATCGGCGAGCTTGCGGCGCTGTTTCAGTACGCGACCGTTGTCTTCATCGGAGGATCGCTCGTTCCGACCGGCGGCCATAATGTGCTCGAGCCGGCTCGCCAGTCGAAGCCGATCGTCTTTGGGCCGCACATGGAGAACTTTCGCGATATGGTGCGGCTTTTTCTCGAGACGAACGCGGCAATACAAATCCAAAGTGCGAATCAACTCGCGCCGGCTATCTCCAATCTTCTGTCGAATCCCCAGCACGCTTCAGACCTGGGTCGAGCCGCGTTCGCCGTCGTCCAGCAGAATACCGGGGCCACCGACCGCGTGCTGCAAATACTGGAACCCGTTGAGGCGCCTCGGTGAGCAGGGCCTTCCGGTTCGTGCTCCAGGCGCGAGAAAAACTTTATGGATCGGGTCTTCTGCCGACGCTTCGACTAAACCATCCCGTGATCAGCGTCGGGAATCTCACTCTTGGCGGAACCGGCAAAACGCCGCTCGTCATTGCTCTTGCTGAGGCGCTGCGCGATCGCGGATTTCAGCCAGTGATCTTGTCACGTGGGTACGGGCGCATCAGCAAAGCGGTTCGAGAGGTTGGTTCTGACGGTCGGAATTGGAAGCAGTGGGGCGACGAGCCGTTTCTCATGAAGCAGCGGCTCGGAAATGTTCCAGTTGTGGTCGGCGCGAATCGATATGACTCGGGTAGACTCGCGGAGCAGAAGCAACTCGGAAACATCTTTCTCCTTGACGACGGCTTTCAACATCGGCGGCTGCATCGCGATGTGGATATCGTGACGGTCGATCCGGTGGAATGGGCTGCGGGCGAGGTCCTGCTGCCAACCGGCCGGTGGCGTGAACCGAAAACCGCAGTCACGCGTGCGCACGCAGCGTGTGTGCAAGAGATTCCAGGCGCAGCGATTCCGGATTTGCCGGTTCGTTCATTCACGGTCAAAACTGAGATTCAGGGCATATATCAAGAGGACGCCCCGGTTCCGCCCGAAGCTTTCAAAAACCGCGCAGTCGTGGCATTCGCCGGGATCGCAAAACCCGAACGGTTCTTTGCCGCGCTGGAGTCGGTTGGAATTCATCCCATCAAACGCGTCCGCTTCCGAGATCATCATCACTATTCCGCACGAGATATCGAGAAGCTTGACGGAGAGATGTTGATCACCACCGAAAAAGACGCAGTGCGTCTGCGGACGGTGACGCATCGACTCTACAGCTACCTGCGCATCTCTGTTAACATTCCGGACTTCGAAGGGCTGATGTCTCTGGTTCTGAGCAGACTGTAGGGCAGGAGTATAAGGTTCTGCGCTCGCTCCTATGAACTACCGTGAGATTTCGCACCGCGGAGCGGTGCAAGGAAATTAGCCAGGGGTATGCGTTTTTTGCGTACCCCTGGAAATCGTAAACAGAATGCGCACCCTGAAAGGTTGTCGAGGATTCCTCGCACCCCATTTGGGGTGCGATCATTGCGTTGACCGGATTCCAGGGGTACGCAAAAAACGCGTACCCCTGGGCTAATTTCCTTGCACCGCTCCGCGGTGCGAAGCAAAGTTTTGCCGAACGTGATGCGACTAGAAAAAATCCTAATCCGCGGTCCGAATTGGGTTGGCGATGCAGTGCTCGCTATTCCTGCAATGAAAGCGGACCGAGAACATCTTCCGCACGCAGAAACCACGCTGTTGGTCCGGCCATGGGTGGCAGGACTGTTCACGTCGGCACCCTTCATCGACAAGCTCTGGAGCGAGGAGAAACCATCAGGCCTCTCC